>CAMOFE010000046.1 GCA_946613195.1 uncultured Alphaproteobacteria bacterium | reverse complement strand
ATCACCATGCGCGGCAAGGAAAAAAATACAGACCCAATGGCACAAAGTTTCGAGACACGCCTTAATCCGCTTAAAATGCCGGATACAGCAGAAAATCGCGCATTTTTGCGCCGGTGGTTTGCAATTATTTCTGGACAAAATGATACAGTATCCGCAGATGAAATTGCCCGCGCTGTATCGGTTAATTTTGACTATTTATCGAATAAAGACAGGGTATTGAAAAACCTTTGGGAAAGTTGTTTTTCGTCATCTGGACCAATGCGGGCGGCACTTAAAAAGTGGGTTGACCCATTACAATATGGTGATATGTTTAACGAAGATTCTGATACCCTGGACCTGGGGGCGCGCCTTACCACATTTGACTTTACCGATATTTTACAGGACGAAGTTTTATCCCCGGCGGTTATTTCATATATTTTGCATCGTATTAATACAACAACGGTGTCTGGTGGAAATCCATCGCTTATTATGATTGACGAAACTGCGCCTATGCTGGAAAACAAAATGTTCCGTGATAACTTTATTGCAGGCCTGCAAGAAGGACGCAAAAATCGTCAGGCATACATGGTTGCGTTCCAACGCGCAAATGTGTTGGATAAACTGGGAATAGGCGATGTTGTTCGTGGCCAGGCACAAACTGTGTTATTCTTCCGTAATCCGGCGGCGGATGCGGGCGATTATGCACACTGGAACCTTAATCCACTTGAAATGGCATTTATCCAGGGGCGCGCCTATCCAAACCTTAAACGCGCGGTATTATTGTCGCGGCCGGTTAATGGTGAATCGGTTATATTAAATACTGAATTGGGTGGACTGGGTAATTTATTGCGTTTGTTTGAATCGGGTCGTCCGTCGGTGCTGTTGGCCGAAGAATTATATAAAATGTATGGAACAAACTTTGTGGCAGAATATCTTAAAAAGCAGTCGGGCGGCAATGTTTAGACCATATAATTTTTTATCGGCAATTATATGCTTTTTTATATCTGTTAATACACTGTATGCCAATAAATGCAGCACATACAAGATTAAACCAAAAATTGTAATCAATATACCAGAATACAATATAAGTATTGTTCAACCACGCACAGAAATGGAATTGTTACACGGTTCTGTTGTTGCAACATTGATTAATGATTATGTTATTAATACAGATATTACACCGGTCGATGGTGGTGTTTGTGTGTCATTAAAATCGGTTAATGCAACAATTGGATATAATGACTTTTTAGTTAAAGTTGACCGGCGACATACAAAAAATTCTTGTTCATATAATGCAATTATTAATCATGAAAATCTGCATATAGATGCCTATTTATCGGTAATTGATGAATATAAAAGTGATTTATATAACACGCTTTATGCCGCGGCAGATGTGGTTATGCCCGTTTTTGTTAAAAATATATCAGATGCTGAAAATACAATTGAAAAATTAAATAATGAATTACAAACAAATCCGGGGCTTGTTTTATTAATGCAAAAAATTCATGCTGCAGAAGAGATTAATAATAAAAAAATTGACCGTAATGAAGATTATTCTGAAATAAAAAAATGCCTTGAATAAATATATTGTATTTGTATATTTTCTATACTAAGATTATTTTTGTATAGAAAATAGGGGCTGTTTATGAAGGGTATTATTCTGGCTGGTGGCAGTGGAACACGGCTTTATCCGTTAACTAAGACAATGTCAAAACAGTTATTACCGGTTTATGATAAACCGATGATATATTATCCACTTTCTACATTAATGCAATTTGGAATTCGTGATATATTGATTATATCAACACCAAAGGATACACCAAATATTGAACAATTGTTTGGTGATGGTAAAAGATTGGGGATGAATATAAAATATGCGATTCAAAAAGAACCCAAGGGTATTGCCCAGGCATTTACAATCGGGGCAGATTTTATCGGGTCTGATGATGTGTGTTTAATTTTGGGTGATAATATATTCTATATTAATGCACAAATGGAAGAGTTTAAAGATAAAGTCCGTTCGAATATTGGAAAGTCTGCAACTATATTTGCGCACCATGTGTCGGATCCAGAACGATTTGGTGTTGTTGAATTTGATGAAAACTTTCGTGCATTATCAATTGAAGAAAAACCAGCAAAACCTAAATCGAACTATGCGTCTGTTGGGTTGTATTTTTATCCATCTGATGTTGTGGAAAAAGCAAAAAAACTTAAACCATCTGCACGTGGTGAATTGGAAATTACCGATTTGAATAATAAATACCTGCGCGACGGGCGTATGTCTGTTGTGCCAATGCATCGTGGTAATGCGTGGTTGGATGCTGGTACCCCAGACAGTTTAATGGAAGCAGGAAATTTTGTTCAAATCATTGAACAACGCCAGGGGTTAAAGATAGCGTGTATCGAAGAAATTGCTTTTCATCAGGGGTTTATTAATGATAAACAACTGCTTGACATAATAAACAAACTGCATCCTGGTAAATATCAAGAATATTTAAAAAAAGTATATGGAGAAAAATATGAACTTTATAAAAACAAACATTCCCGGTGTAATCATCGTTGAACCAAAAATATTTCGCGATGACCGTGGATATTTTTTCGAAAGTTATAACAAGGCAGAATTT
>CAMOFE010000045.1 GCA_946613195.1 uncultured Alphaproteobacteria bacterium | reverse complement strand
CAGAATTAATATTTTCTTCGTATTGTGCGGCACGACGCGCCCAAATCATACGTTTGGCACCCGCACGCCCCTTGGCAGATGCGATTGCTTCGTCCATCTTTTTAATTGTGGTTAATGGTCGCAGACCAGATACTTCTACCCTGTCCAGTGGTACACGCAACGTCATATGATTTCTATCAAAATCAATAACCAACATTTTTATTGTTTGACCGGCGATTGTTTGTTCTTCTATGCGCAACAGTTTACCAACACCCTGGGTTGGATAAACAACATATTGTCCGGCCTTGAAATCTAATTTTTTACTTGGCATAAGCGACCCTTTCGCGGTTGCACCCTCTCCTGATAAATCATATTATATCACAAAATATCAAAAAAACAAATATTTGACGAAAAAATATTTTTACTGTCCCAGACCAGCCGGACTGAACCGACCAATATTGTTAAACAATTCCTGAATCGCGTTTAATTCTATCGCCGCAGGGATTTCTGTTTCGCCAGATGCCATTTTGACATTTTCCAAGTCTTTATCGTGCAAAACCTGGGTTTTTACGACCGTCCCGCCCCGCACAGTTGCCAACAAAACAGTCTTGTTGTCGTATGTTTTTGGCAATGGTCCCCGATAATTTTCATCTGCGCCATAATAAATCCAAACCTGGTCCCCATAGATGGTTTTTGTCTGGGGCGCACCAATTTCTGATTCCAGTTGTTTGGTCGTTTTGATGTTCGCGACCCGTTCTTCTAAATCAGCGGGGAATACGTATCCACGATGCTTGGTCTGGAATGTGCATGCACAAAGGGTAAAGAGCAAAGAGCAACTAGCAAATAGCAATTTATTTTTCATCATCATCCCCCAGTGTGTTTTTATTCGTCATCATCGCAAAGTGCGCGATATAACGTTTTAATTCATTACGATACCGATTGTTTGCACGCGCCGCATCCACCAGTTTGTCAAAGTTTGGATTCGCAGAACGCGCCGCACCAAAACGACTCTCGGTTTTCAAGAATTCATCTAAATCAACCGATGCCGCGCCAGAATCCATACTGAACGGATTGTGTCCATCTGCAATCAAACGTGGGTCAAAACGATATAATGGCCATGCACCTGTCGCCACCAACTGGGATTGATGCGCTGGACCATTTTGTAATGCAAATCCATGCGCAATACACGGCGCATATGCCAATATGATTGACGGGCCGGGATAACTTTCTGCCTCGCGAAATGCGCGAATCGCCTGGGCTTGGTTTGCACCAATCGCAATTTGTGCAACATATGCACCCGACATCATCGCAATCATACCTAAATCTTTTTTAGCGTGGTCTTTACCGCCAATGGCGAATTTCATACTGGCACCAAACGGCGTAGATTTTGACTGTTGACCACCTGTATTAGAATAACCTTCGGTGTCCAGAACCAAAATATTTACATTTTCACCGCTGTGCAAAATATGGTCCAAACCCCCATATCCAATGTCGTATGCCCATCCATCGCCACCAACAATCCATACAGATTTATCAACAATTTCACCAACCAACGACATCGCCATCGCAGCATGTTCATCGTTGCGTTTTGATAATTCCGTGCGTAAATCTTTTTCTATTTCGCGTTGTTTGTTAATGTCTTTTTCGGCAAACATTTCTTCTATGTTATTAAAACCTAACTCAAACAACAAACCTTTTAATGTGGCACGTTTTTGATTCAGTGCCAAACGCATCCCCAGACCGTATTCTGCATTATCCTCAAACAACGAATTAGACCATGCCGGCCCGCGACCCGATGCATCATGTGTCCATGGTGTTGTTGGCAAATTCGCACCATAAATAGACGAACAACCCGTGGCATTTGCAACAACCATTCTGTCACCAAACAAATGCGACATCAGTTTTATATACGGTGTTTCACCGCAACCCGCACAGGCACCTGGGAACTCAAAATAATGCGGCAATAATTCAATATGCTTTGGAATGTTCAGGTTTAATTTTTCACGCGGAAATTCTGGTAATTTTTCTGCTGCATTAAATGCCGCCTGGGCTGAATCAGCATCTTGAATTTGCTTCATTGCCAACGCTTTGACTGGACAATTATTTACGCAAACACCGCAACCTGTACAATCTGCCGCAGATATATTCAGCGTATAATACATATTCGCCCCCAGTTCCGCAGTCTTCATCGGCACAACAATTATGCCCGCCGCACGTGCGTCTGCAACCTGGGATTCAGACAAGGCTTTTATACGAATTGCCGCATGCGGACATAACATAGAACATTTACCACACTGGATACATTTTTCCAAATCAACAGATGCCACCCGCGATGATATTGCGCGTTTTTCATATTTTGATGTGCCAACTGGGTATTGACCGCCACCAAATTCGCCATTTGGGCGAAAACGTGATACAGGAATTGCATCCCCGCGTTGCGCCGCCATTTCACCCAATGTGCCAGCAATCTCTGCTGGGGCATCTGGTGTCATTGCCGGCATAAAATCCGGGGCAAAATTTGATACAGATGATGGCAATGTATATTCACGCAAGAATTCACCTGCCCTATCTACCGCCGCCCAATTCGCGTTTACAACATCCATACCTTTTTTCTTGTATGTTTTTTCAATTGCAACCTTGGCTGATTTTGCAGCAACATCAGGGTCAATCACACGTGTCAAATTAAAGAAATTCAACATTATAAATGTATTT
>CAMOFE010000044.1 GCA_946613195.1 uncultured Alphaproteobacteria bacterium | reverse complement strand
GCCTTAAACAGTATTTGGACATATCAAAACTGGAATTACATAAACAGGTTATGCGCACCCTTGTTGCGCGGGTTGATTGGGAAATCGTTCCAACTGAATCAGATGCCCTGCTGCGTGAACAGGAATTGATTAAGACATTAAAGCCAAAATACAACATTATGCTGACTGATGGGAAAATGTACCCGATGATTGCATTGACCAATTCGCGCTATCCGCGGCTGATGAAGTTTCGCGGAAAAATATCCCAGCGGCGCGATGTATTTGGCCCCTATCCGTCTGTTTCTGCATTGAACGAAACGATTAAAACAATACAAAAGGTGTGCAACATTCGCACCTGTACAGATACATTTATGCACAACCGCGCACGACCATGTTTGCTTTATCAAATCGGACGGTGCAGCGCACCCTGTTGTATTGAACAAACAGACTATGCCGAACGCGTGTCGTTGGCGCGCCGAATCTTGACGGGCGACAGTGAACCAATTATTGCAGACCTGCAAAATCAGATGCAAAAATATTCCGCCAAAATGGACTTTGAAAACGCCGCAGTTGTTCGCGACAAAATTGCCGCACTAACGCACACATCAAATCGCGGTATGCGGCGGAATCATGCACATAGCGCGATTTTAGACTGGGATAAAAATGTTTGTGCATTGGAAAAATTATTGGGCATAAAAATTGAATTGGCGGGCGTGTTTGATAACTCGCATTTATTCGGAACAAATCCAGTTGGTGCAATGATTACATTTGGTCACAACGGTTTTGTAAAATCTGGCTATCGACATTTTAAGTTAAATGATAAATCACGTGCCGGAAATGATATTGCAATGATGGATGAATTTGTGACGCGTGCGGTCGCGCGTGGTCCAAAAATGGATTTGATAATTGTTGACGGTGGCCCCGCGCAATGGAACATTGCCCACCGCGTTGCACCAAATATTCCAATCCTGGGCGTCACCAAGGGCGAGGTTAGAAATGGCGACGAACATTTTATCCTGCCCGACGGTTCGGTATATACTGATTTACCAAAGGATTCGCCACTGTTTTTGATGTTGCGTGCCGTCCGTGACGAGGCACATCGATTCGTTATCACCTATCACCGCACAACGCGTGCAAAACAAATGACGGCGTCTGTTTTGGATGAAATAGACGGTATTGGTCCAAAACGCAAACACCTTTTATTAACCCACTTTGGGTCGGTTCGCGCCATAATGGATGCCGATATGGTGGCCCTTCGACGGGTGCCGGAACTGGGTGATGTGGCTGCGAAAAAAATCTATGCCTATTTTCATTCAGAAGTGTTATAATTAACCTGTTCATATATAATAAATCAATAAAACATAAAGGAGAAAAAATATATGAAGTTCTTTGTTAATTTCTTGTCTGCATTTCGCATTGCTGCGTCATTTGCAATTATACCGACATTGATGTTTCAGATGTATTGGACATCGTTGATATTATTTATATTGGCGGCACTGTCTGATTTCTTTGACGGTTTCTTGGCACGTAAATATGATGTCTGCACAAAACTGGGTGGCGTAATGGATCACATTGGCGATAAATTACTGGTTGTTAACACATTGATTATGTTAACTGTAATGATGCCGGTTTGGTTTATTGTGGTGCCCGTCATTATCTTGATTGCGCGCGAATTGTATGTAAGTGGCCTGCGCGAATTCCTGGGGACACAAAAAATTGAAATGCCGGTCCCAAAGGCACGCTTTTCCCTGGGCAAGGTTAAAACAACATTTCAAATGATAACAATTGTTGCTTTCTTGGGGCTGTTTGCATTAAGCACAAAAGTCACACCGGAAACAATTTCCAAAAGTTATCTTATTTGGATGAACATATTGTCCCAGGTTGGTATTATTGGCCTGTGGGTATCGCTGCTGGCATCGGTCTGGTCGGCCACCCAATACACATTTACATTTATTGAAAAATTGAAAAATGTGAAAAAGAAATAAGTGATTAGTTGTTAGTGTTGGAGGTTTGTTAAAAACGCGCTATGTGCAGTAAATCGTGCACATAGCGCGTTTTTTATTCGTCCACCCCATAAGTAAATTCACCAGTACCATCGTTGCCATAGAACCGCTGCTCTACAATATCCCACATGCCATTTTCTGGCACGGTAAAATCACCGATTCGCATTCCAGAGGGAACAGGAACCATGTGACGCATTAATTCACCAGTTAGTGTATGAATTTTCATATCAAATAATTTTACGAATGCGGGATAAGCCAGGTGATATCGTACAGAATCTGGAACATTTATATTGAACAAATAAAGATTTGCTTCTGATCTTTGCAAATGTGATTGTGTACACACCATATCCATTGAGCCATTTTTTTCCACAAAGCACGCATCTGTAGCCGTACCTGCTCGAATATACATAGTCGCATTTTTTTCAAGTTTTATATTTGCGCAATAATGGTCATACGCACCTATAAAAAATGTAACCTTCCCGCACCAATCGGCTGGAGAAATGGAAACAAAATTACGATAAAATGGACTATCTTTTGAATGCGCTCCAATGACGACTTGCAATGTATTTGGTATTTCTTTAAGTGTTATTTTAAAATCAGATACAAAGCCCTGTGGCATAGATATCCCCGTATCAATATACTGCGTCCCTGTTGATTCCAAATACACATTATCATCCGCCCCAACCAGGCACGCACCAATAAACCAATAA
>CAMOFE010000043.1 GCA_946613195.1 uncultured Alphaproteobacteria bacterium | reverse complement strand
TCGTATTCATCGCCATATTTAACACCACAACGAAATGGACCATTGCCGTTGGGGCTGGCAGAATCAGCCGCAGCATCTGCGGCATATACAACCTGGTGT
The DNA here is from genome assembly GCA_946613195.1 of uncultured Alphaproteobacteria bacterium. Taxonomy (GTDB): domain Bacteria; phylum Pseudomonadota; class Alphaproteobacteria; order Rs-D84; family Rs-D84; genus Enterousia. The sequence goes on along the minus strand of CAMOFE010000043.1, from coordinate 2,638 downwards.
GATGCGGGTTATAGTATTTCATCAGGTAATGGCACAGCATGTCCAGTATGCACACAATGTGCCGCCGGTTCGTATGATTATAAAAACGGCCATGGAACATCGTGTCAAATATGCCCAAACAATTACTGGTCCAATGCCGGTGCAACACAATGCCGCGCGTGCAATGTTGAAAATGGTTATGTGAATGGGGTCGTTGATGATTGGCACGGTCCAGACGCATCATATCATGCCGGCGCCAATTCTTGCAAAACCGTTTGCACATGTGGAACGCGCGTATGGGCACCCGAACATCCTTGCGAACCAACCGGTACAAACACATACGCGTTAACACATTCTGTCAATTATGGCGCTTATAATTCAACATTGAATACAGATTTTTTTAAATGTGGTTATAATTTATATTCAATCGGATTCGGTGCCGGCGCAGATGATTCCAATGATTGTGGGAAAATATTACACACGCAACGTCAAAATGGTTCGGATTATCCTTATTATCTGCGACAGAATCGTCAATTACCATCTGGCAGTTTGGATGCAAACAACAATCCAGTAAAATTACTAAAAATGGAATATAATAATGTTGAATGGTGTGCAGATTTAACAACCGTGCCAAATGATAATCTGCGTATTGGATTGAACGGTTTAACATATTATTTGTACACACCACAATGTGTGTGGAAGCCTAAAATCTCCGTTATGGCAACACAACAGGCCTGCAAAATCCATTGGCCGTTTTATTCAAATGGTACACTGGACACAAGCGATTATCGTAATTGGGCAATTGTGTCATCCAGTTGGCGTGTTGATATCTCGTTTTCTGCAACAGCAAACCAAACACGCACTTTACACGGAATGTCCGCTTGTTTAGAAAATGGCGACATATATAGCACATATTCAGTTTTGCCATTAGAACAAGGCTTACATTCTGATGCATATACTGGATTAAAAAGTTGTTGGTGCAAAACGGTAAACCCAATGTTTTCAATGTGGGTTAAACCAGATCCCACCCTGGCAAAACAAATAAAAGACTGCAGATTTAAAACAGATGCAGAATGTCGTGCCTATTGCCCATTACTATGCGCATTATCAATGATTAATGACACAGCATTCCAAGAAGCGATATTAACCAATATTGTTACTGGCACCAATAATTATTCACCACAAGATCAAGTCAGTTCAGATGATTGGCGCGATTTGTATAATGTGCCATTTGGTACAACATGGTATTAATACCACAGGCGCATCTGTGCGACTATATGGACGAATGGTTATCGGTTGCAGGTCCTTTCTTTCGTTGCTCTGTGCTCTTTTTCACGACCACCCCGCCCTGCGCCCCCCTCCACGGGAGGGGAACTTATGTCTTATGCCATATGCCCAAAAAAAATCGCCCAATGGGCGATTTTTTTTACCGAGAATAAAATTCAACAACCAATTCTGGAAACATCTGAACTGGATATGGAACTTCATCAAATTGTGGGATACGTGTAAATGTCGCAGTAAAGTTCGCACTGTCAACATTAACATAGTCTGTAAATGCGCGTTCTGCTGATTCCAGTGCCAACACAACCAATGGCATTTGTTTTGCTTTTTCACTGACCGTGATAACATCACCTGGATTTACACGATACGATGCAATTTTAACGCGTTTACCATTTACATAGATATGACCGTGGCTGACCAATTGACGTGCGGAAAACACAGTTGGTGCCAACTTTGCACGATATACGACCGCATCCAAACGACGTTCCAGCAAACCAATCAAATTATCTGGGGTGTCGCCTTTCATATTATTCGCCTCGGCATAATATGCGTGGAATTTCTTTTCACCGACATTACCATAGTAGCCTTTTAATGTCTGTTTTGCGCGCATCTGTTTTGCGTAATCAGACGAATTGCCACCACGTGATGTTGGCCCATGCTGACCTGGTTTGTATTTACGTTTGTTAAATGGTGATTTTGCCTGGCCCCACAGGTTAACACCCAATGAACGGCCGATTTTCAGTTTGCGTGTGCTGCGCTTTGCGCCTGCCCTTGCCATAATTAATCCTTTTGTTTTTGGTTTTTCGGTGCCAGATATGATACAGAATCCTTATCACACACGGGACCAAAAACAGCACCGCGGTTTAATCAGTTCTGATTACCCAGCGGTGCGTATATTATATTGTTTTTTTCGTAAAATCAAGTTTTTTCTTAAAATTTAACCTTTGGCGCAGCGCGTTCAGATTCATCAATCTGGAACAACTGTTCTGTTGTGATGCCAAACATACGCGCAACCATATTTGTCGGGAACTGTTCAACTGATGTATTCAACCCCATAACAACCGTGTTATAGAATTGGCGCGCCGCCTGAATTTTAGTTTCTGTATCAGTTAATTCGCGTTGTAAATCCAAAAAGTTTTCGTTTGCGCGCAGTGTTGGATAACTTTCCGCCAATGCGAAAATACTTTTTAATGCACCGGTCAGTTTGTTTTCTGCTGCACCACGAGCATCGGCATCTGTGGCACGCATTGCCGCATTACGCGCAGAAATCACCGCATTCAGTGTTTCTTTTTCATGCGCCGCCGCCCCCTTGACAGTTTCCATTAAATTAGGAATTAAATCATAACGGCGTTTCAGTTGTGTATCAATGGTTGCCCAT
>CAMOFE010000042.1 GCA_946613195.1 uncultured Alphaproteobacteria bacterium | reverse complement strand
TGCAAGGAGTATCGGTTCAAGTCCGATCAGGGCCACCAGAAATAAAAAATCACCCGTTTGGGTGGTTTTTTATTTCTACCCTGATCGGACGATTTTTGCAAGTGAAACGCAGCCAAGGGGGATTATACCTGCCCCCCGTACAATCGGGCCCCGAAAAATTCACAGAATTTTTTGGGTGATAGCAGTGGGGCGGGATACGGTTGGCTTAATGCCGTCCGGCATTTAGCAACCGTTGGGTGGGGGTATAAACATCTGGATTGCCGCGGGCGCGTTGCTTCCTCGCAATGACAACATAGCCCCTGTTCCTTTCCCTCGGGCTGCGCCCTCGCCAGGAATGACAAGAAGTGCAGGAATAACACCTAAACAAAAACCGCCCAATCGGGCGATTTTTATCATCTGCTTGTTCCAGAAAAAAATCTTGAAAGTTTCATCTGATCGGCACGGGACAATTCTTTTAATATTTTTTTTGCATTTTCTTCCAGAACGGCCTCTTCCGTTGGTGTAAGTTTCGCTTTTTTCTCTATACGTTCAATATCACGCACCACAGATTTTATCTTTGCTTTATTCTGTGTTTGTGAAAGTGCCAGAATTTTATCAACACCATCTTTGAAATGTGTTGTTACATATTTAATTTTTATATCATCACGCATAAATGGTAATCTGTATTGTTTTGCTATACGACGATCTATGATTGCTTTTGCCCCCTTGTGACATGTCGTCAATACAGCCCCCGGGGCAAGTGCTATTCCGGCGGCACGTAATACATCAACCCATGGGTATTCCGCCAATGGCACACCGTATCCTGCGGCACCGGCAATAAACATTGCGAACACCGCCCCCAAGAGCCAAGTTCCATATTCAAATGGTACAAAAATATCGTCTATCCGCCATTTTGCTTTGTGTAATTTATTAATTTTCTCTTGGACTTGTTTCTCATTTGCTGGTTTGGTCATCCGTCATCCTCCATTGATATGCAGTAATTTTATCATAAAAAACCTGCAAATAAAAATATAAAACAAAAAACCGCCCGATTGGGCGGTTTTACTAATCACTGATAACTAACAACTTATCACCAGTTATTATTTATCCAATGCTTCAACGATTTGGTTGTATGGAATCGCGCCTGGGAATGCCTGTTCGCCGATAACCAAGAACGGTGTTCCATTGATTTCAAAACGTTGTGCCAATTCACGAACATTCGCCAATTCACGTGTGACGACTTCGTTTTTCATATCGGCTTTCAACTTGTCTGTATCCAAGCCTGCTTCACGTGCAAATTTCATAATATTCGCTTCAATTTTTTCTGCGACTTTGGATTGATCTTTCAAATCATCCTGTGTGTAATATTCACGAGTCATCATCATATCAACAAATGCCGCAGCCTTGTCTGCATCCTGCATTTTTGCAGCAATCGCAGCACGCGCTGGACCATCAGACAATGCACCATGGATAGAGAAGTTCTTGATAACTACGCGAACATCATCACGTTCATCCAAAACACGTGCCAATTCGCCATGAACACGACGGCAGTATGGGCAGCTGAAATCTGTCCAGACAAAGATTGTCTTTTTCGCATCGCGATTACCCAAAATTGGGGCATCAGCCATCATTTTTGCAGAGTTTGAACGAACATAAGAACGAACTGCTTTGTTCTTTTCTGCATTTTGCTGTTCCTGCATCTTAGATGCCATTTCTTGCAAAATCATCGGATTAACTGATGTCAGGTAGTATGGAACATACAAACGTGTGACAGAACCAGCAATCAAGATAATTGCAACCAGTTTGATTAATTTTTTAGCGATTCCGCCATTGGATGATTTTTTGCCGTCCCCTTTCAGCAGCATGCCGCCGAACAAGAACAACGCAATACCCAATAACAGGATTAAGATTGTCCAAGTCATGTTTTTCTCCTTTTATGTTGAACGAACTTACAATAGCAAAATGAAAAAAAATCGCAAGGAATAAATGTTTGATTTTTTAATTTTTTTACAACCGCGCCAGATATAAACGTGCAGTCGGTGTATCTATACCCATCTGGGCGCACACAGCGACAATGAAATGCAATGTAGTATCCAGATTTATCGGTAATTTATACAATTTTTTAACATATGGAGCGGCACAATCATCACATACCGCCCGCCCTGTTTTTGGCGACAAATAATTCAAATTGTCCACACGTCCACACTGGGCACAATGCGTCAAATCCAGTGCAAAACCCAAATCGTGCAACAACGCGATTTCCCAATTCATATAAACACTTTGCGAATCGGTGCCATCTAAATCACGCAACATAGAAATTGTTAAATCATATAAATTAGTATACTGTTCGCGTTCCGGCAACAGCGCACACAACAAAGCGAACGCCGCGTTCATAAACGCCAGTTTTCGCATATCCAACATCAGTCGCGCACCAACATTTTCAGCCGGTTCCCAATGGAACGCCCCCAACTGCGTATCCAGACGCGCGTTCCACGATGCCGCCCCAACCTGGCCCACCAGTGGACGATTCTTTTTTGCAACCACCGCACCACGCATAACACCACTTAACATACCGTATTCACGCGTAAATATATACGCAACCGAATCGCGTTCGTTTATTGGCCGCAACCCCAGCAAGATACCATCAGAATCCAGTTTCATAATGCCAATGATTATACCCAATTTATAATTTTACGCGACAAAAAAATCCCACACAAATTGCGTGGGATTTAACAACAAACAAACAACAAACCTTATTCAGCCTTGGCCTGGTCCGCTGGTTCTTCGGCCGGCTT
>CAMOFE010000041.1 GCA_946613195.1 uncultured Alphaproteobacteria bacterium | reverse complement strand
ATATACGCATACCAAATAATAATATCGCGATGTTTTTTTACAATTATAATGCTTATATGATTATATCGTATCTGGAAAATCAAGACCCCACGCCATTAAATCAATCTGTTGTTGATTATTTTGGTCGCGGTAACATTGTGTATATAAATATTCTGAACGATGAATATGTTTTATCGTCTGATGACCCAATGGCTATTACACGCGCCTGTACAGATATTATAAACAATGGATTACATCACGGTAATTTCTGGACAAAGAAATACAGATTAATCAGATTAAAAAATATTTAATGATGTGCGATTATATGTAATACAACACTGACAACAAATAATAAAGTTACGCACAATAAAACAGTCTTTTGTAATTTGTGATTAGATGTTCCATGACAATGGTCGCAACGGCAATGACAATCACGCACAACCAAAACCCACGACACCCCCAGCATCAGTGCAGAAAATACAAAAATCCATGGTTCAACCCATTCTGGCAAAAGTTCTGTATGCGCAAATTCCGGGGCAAACAAGCCAACAATTGATAACGCAATCGGCAACACACAACAAAACAAGTGCGGCAAAACAGATGCGATAATCCCGATACCAATTACAGATTTTTTCATCTTATTATTATTCTTTTTTTAATGTTTCGCGTAATGATGCTAATTCAGTTGCGCGCGCGGTAATATCGTCATTCAGGTTTGCACCAATTAAATCAGATGCATATTTTATCGCATTTGCAAACGCTAACGCATCACTGTTTCCATGTGTTTTAACAGAAAACCCTTTTAGTCCCAGGAATATCGCGCCCGCATATGAACGCGGATCAATTTTATGTTTTAACCGCTTGAATACATGTACCAAGAAAAATGTCCCGATTATCGCCAACAATGACTTTTTCAGATTTTCAACCAATACGCGTTTAATCAGTTTTGCGGTTCCTTCAACAGTCTTTAATACAATATTACCTGTAAAACCATCTGTTACAACAACTTGCACTAACCCAGCAGATATATCATTACCTTCTACGAAACCAATGTATTCATATGGCAACTTATCTTTATTTTCTGTCAAAACTTTATTCAGACGTTGTAATGTTTCATTACCCTTGGTATCTTCGGCACCAATATTCAACACGCCCAGTTTTGGTTTCGGCATTTTTCCGATTACTTCGGCATAAACACTGCCCAAAATCGCAAAGTCAAACAAGTTTGTTTCATCGCATTGAACATTTGCGCCCAAATCCAACACAACCACACGCGAATCCCCACCACCAGATGGCAACATTGTTGTGATTGCAGGTCGTGAAATTCCGTCAATTGTTTTCAGTGCTAATTTTGATAAAGACATCAAAACACCGGTATTTCCCGCACTGACCACCGCCTGGGAATTACCATCGCGGACATCTTTGATTGCCATATACATTGATGTGTCTTGGGCATGACGAATTACATCGCGTACTTTATCAGTGCTGCGAATTGCATTCGGCGCATGAATAATTGTCGCATTGCGCGCGACACGTGGATATTTCGCCAACAATTTACGCAGGCGCGTTTCATCCCCAAATACGCGGAAATGAATACTGTTGTCGCCGTTTTGATACAAGAATTGATTAATTCCACCCATTACCGCCTTGGGACCTTTATCGCCCCCAAATGCATCAATCGCAATAATTTTTTTTGTATCAGACATTTTTTAGTTTTACACAAAAAAAGCAGAAAGGCATACACAATGCCCATTCTGCTGTATTTATTGTTTTATATTATCTTGCACCACATGCAGGACAGACATGGTGTGGACGTTTCTTTTCACCACACGCCTTGCATACACCACATGGCATAACAGACAATGCATCATGGCTGCGACGTTGTGCGCTGCGTGCTTTACTGGTTTTACTTTTTGGCGTTGCCATTTCTTAATCCTTTTTATTTACTGTTTCGTATTTTATTACAAAATCCGCGTTTTGCAAGCAAAAGTTTGTGATTGTTGGTGGTTAATGATTGTTTAAGAAAAAATCACCAACAACCATCAACCTGCAACCAACAACCCATTATATATCCAACAGTTGCTGTTGTTTGCCACCTTCGCGGGCCAATTTTTCAGCACGTTCTTCATCGCGCGCGATTTCACGAACCCGGCGCACATACGCACCTGTTCCGGCCGGAATCAGACGACCAACAATCAGGTTTTCATTTATACCAACCAGTTTATCGGTTGAACCTGAAATTGCAGCATCCACCAGCACCTTGGTTGTTTGTTGGAACGATGCATTTGATATGAACGAACGCGATGTTAATGATGCACGGGTCAGACCAACCAAGACTTGGGATGCCTGGGCTGGACGTCCACCATCGCGCACAACACGCGCGTTTTCTTCATCAAATTCAACACGGTCAACAACATTACCCATCAAGAAACTGGTATCGCCTGGGTTTGTAATTTCAACACGACGCGTCATCTCTCGTATCAAGATTTCAATGTGTTTGTCGTTAATTACCACGCCCTGCAAGCGATAAACGGCTTGAATCTGTTCAACCATAAATGTTGCCAAGGCTTTCTGACCCAATATACGCAAGATATCCTGGGGTACAGGTTCACCATCAACCAGTTTTTCTGCTTTTTTAACGGTGTCGCCACTGCGCACCAACAGGTTTGTGCCCTTTGGCACAGCGTATTCAACAGGTGCAGTTCCATCATCTGGTTCAATGCGAATAATAATTTTAGATTTCGCATCTTCCAATTCAATGGTTCCATCAACCTCGGCCAAGATGGCTGGATTGGATGGACGGCGCACTTCCAGCAA
>CAMOFE010000040.1 GCA_946613195.1 uncultured Alphaproteobacteria bacterium | reverse complement strand
ACGATAAATCACTGAACAAATATACGGCTGCCCCGGACACATCGTCCAATGTCATATTACGGCGCAATGGGGTTTGTTCTGCGTTCAATTTTAACAACCCCTTCATGCCGCCAACCGCGCTTGATGCCAATGTCAAAATCGGACCGGCTGAAATTGCATTAACACGAATTTTATCACGTCCCAAATCTGCTGCTAAATAACGCACCGAACTTTCCAGTGCAGATTTCGCGACCCCCATAACATTGTAATTTGGAACAGACTTTTCCCCACCGTAATAAGTCAACGCAACAACTGACCCACCGTCCATCATCAATGGCGCCGCACGACGCGTCAAATCAACCAGCGAATAAACAGAAATATCCATTGTATTTTTGAAGTTTTCGCGTGTTGTATCGGCATAACGACCAGTTAATTCATTTTTATCTGAAAACGCAATCGCATGCAGAACACCATCCAGATGCCCCCATTCGCGTTCAATCGCAGAAAACAAAGAATCCATTTGTTCATCGTTTTGAACATTGCATTCTTGAACAAACTTTGCGCCAATTTTTTCTGCCAATGGGCGCACACGTTTTTCAACATTTGGATGTCCATATGGCATCGCGATTTCTGCCCCAGCCGCATGCGCACGTTGGGCAATTGCCCACGCCATTGACCAGTCATTTGCAACACCGGTGATTAAAATCTTTTTGCCTTTTAATAACATAACTTTATCCTTTTGACTTATATGGAAAATCATAGCACCGCACTACCATAATATCAAACAAAATAATACGGAATAAATATCTTGATAAAAAAGAACCAATTAAATATAATACACACGTATTTGTCGGGGAAGGATTTTATGAACATCAGACCACCATTGTTTTTGACGGCTATTTATACCATCATGGTTACTGTGCCAAACGCGTTCGCATATGAACAAGATGGGGTCTATTATAGCGACTATGGGTCATCTGATGCTTGTAGTCAATATACAAGCTATACTAATACCAATGATGCTTTTGGTAATTATGGGTATATTACAGATTGCTCATCGTGTGTTTCGCACGCATTTTTGTATACACGCGAATATTGGTATCAGTGGGATTATAACAGAGAAGACCATATCGATTTCGGTCAATGTATGTGTGACAGTGGTTATTGGTGGGATGGATACACATGCATGGACTGTCCAGGAAACACTAGCACTTGGACATACTGTGGTGGTACCACGTTAACATGTGCAAATGGTTATTTCTTGTACAACAGCAATTGTGTTTCATGCCCCAGCAATAGCAATACCTATACAACATGTTCTGGATCAACTTTAACTTGTGCTAATAATTATTTTAGACAGGGTTCCACGTGTGTTTCGTGTCCAAGTAATTCAGAATGCAGTGGTACAACATTTTCTTGTAACAAGGGTTATTATTATAGCTCGGTCGAAGGTTGCTCACGTTGTCCAGCATTTGATAACGCGTATACCAATTCATCATTAACCAGTCCTGCATATGGCACCACCGCCAACAAGGGTTCAAGAAAACTCAGCGATTGCTACTTGCCATCGGGAACGTATTATGATGCGTCTGGCGCGTTTTATATGAGCAACGATTGCACCCAAGATGATGACGAACAAGAAGAATCTTCATCGTCTTCATCACAACAATAGTTAATTTATTGGAATTCATATGATAAATATTTTTAAATCACGTTATATATTTGAATATCATAAAAACCTGGAACCACATATCTGGAATTCCAAACGCGAAATGAATCCTAATATTCGCCAATCATTGCTGATGCTGATGTGGGATTACATTGGTTTTATGCATAACAATGGTATGCCCATAGATATCAATGATGTTCGTGATATAATTGTCCACGGTTCTATTGCTGATTATTATTATGACAAACACAGTGATATTGATATCTGTATAATTGCAGATATGACCAAGTGGAAAGACAAATTTGATGGTGTGAACCAGTCTATGCTTTACAAATCTCTGTTGCATTCATGGAAGCGTGGGTTCAACATGAATTTCTATGGCCGAAGCATTGATGTCACATTGGCTGATGTTGACAAGCCAGAATACAGCAAATCTTTTTATAAAACTGGTTCTGCTTACTCTCTGATAAATAAAAAGTGGATACATACACCGACTGATCTGCGCCCAGACGCGTTACGCAAAATTCGCAAGGACGCAAAAAAACAAGCAAAACAAATTATGCGTCGTTGCAAGACAATCATAAAAAACGATATGGCATTTGGGTATATCGATGCTTTCTTTGATAATATACAATCTGAACGTGTCGCTGATATGCACGAACATTATACCCAACCATTAACAGAAAAAACCATGGGATATAAAATGGCGCGTAACACTGGCATATTTGCTAAACTGCGTGCGCGTTCTCGTATTAGCCGCAGTAAAAATTTTAATTTAACCTAATCAAAATTATTTCCCTTCGCGTTTTATGTGGTTTTTACGCCGCACGCTATAGCCGGTGGCATAGAACCAATCGTCAATCATAGACAAAGTCGTTTCGATATAACGCGCAATTTCACGTGGCGAATTATGAAATTTACATTCGTTCAAAATCTGGTTTAATTCCTGGGCAACGAACGACAGAATCTGGGTATGTTGCGGGTCTAACACAATGATTTTGTCTGATTTGTATAATATATCTTCAAGATTATTTAACTGATTTTTAATCGCCCGCAAATACTTCGTATCTAAATTTAGTTTTTTATGATTCAGATTGATGTCTTGCATTGGAACTTCTATACGCGCCAGCCCGATAATATTCTTCATCTGTGCCAGAATTTTCAGCAAACAATCATCCAGCATATTTATAAGTTTTGCGTGCTGATGCCGGGTCATGCGCCGT
>CAMOFE010000039.1 GCA_946613195.1 uncultured Alphaproteobacteria bacterium | reverse complement strand
TCCCAAATTATCCATGGACGACCAGTGGTTATGAACCCGTGGCATGGCAATGCGCAATGCGAACACCAAATTGTGGTGGTGTATATTGCTATTATTACTGGCAACCTGGTCAAAACGCAACATCAATGTATTATAATGCTGGTACCGATACTTGTGTTAACAATACATCGGTCGATGGCAACGTCATCTGGTGTTTGCCAGTATGGGCACCAATATGTACAACAAACGGGTTCCAATTAAATCCGGCAATTACAAACCCAAAGCCAACATATTACAGTTCGTCTGCCCATGCGTATGTATCGCCATATGTTAATACCGCGTCTGTGAATCCACCGGTTAACGAAAACCAAACCAGTAACATTCCGATTTTATATACCACATGGTGTGATGGTGGATATTACATAACATCGGGTCAAAACGGCACAAAGTGTCCCGTATGTACACAATGCGCCGCCGGTTCGTATGATTATATGAACGGCCATGGAACATCGTGTCAAATATGTCCAAACAATTACTGGTCTGATGCAGGATGGACAACATGTAAAGCATGTGATGTACAAAACGGGTATGTTAACGGTGTTTCAGATTATTGGCATGGTCCAAACGCATCATATCATGCCGGGTCCCAGTCTTGTAAAACATTCTGTACATGTGGTTCGCGTGTACATAATGATACTGCGCCGTGCAAACCCACAGGCGCGAACACGTATGCGGTTGGTCATACGGTCAGTTACGGCGATATTTCTTATCAAGGTTCTGATTGGAAAAATTGCGCTAATAGTTATTCCGTTGGATATGGCGCAGGCGCAGATGATTCTAATGATTGTGGCAAAATATTACATACAAAACGCACCAATGGCGCAGATTATAAGTATTATATGCGGCGGAATCGTCAATTGTCATCTGGGGTAACAGATGCGTTGGGGAATGTTGTAAAATTATTAAAAGTTAAATTTAATAATGTTGAATGGTGTGCGGATTTAACCACAATACCAAATGATAATTTGCGTTTCAGATTAAACAATAAAACATATTATATTTATGCACCGCAATGCGATTGGAATGTAGAGGTTCAAGCGAATGCAATAAATGATGCTTGCAAAATACATTTCCCGTATTATCACTATTATAACGGTCCAATGTCGCCAGACCCCAGCAGTTACGAAAATTGGTCTGTGTTTTCGTCCAGTTGGCGTGCAAAAGTTGGGTTGGCAATATATGGCTTTATAACAACGCATGGTATGTCTGCGTGTACTGATATGGCTGAAAGTTTTCCTGCATATCATTTGCTGGAACCAGATGAAAACCCGGGGTCGCCTGCCCCATACAACGGACTAGATGCGTGTTTGTGTAAAACAGTTAATCCTATGTTTTCGCGTTGGATAAAACCAGATATATATTTGGGCACAAAACAAGCCGAAGATTGTTTTTTTGATGAAAGTGCGCCCTGTCGTGATTTTTGTCCATTGTTGTGTGCATTATCGTTTATTCAATACGACGAATTTCGTAATAGATTATTGGACGAACTTATAACTGGTACATCAAACCCGAACCCGCATTTAGAGGTCAGCCCAGACGATTGGCGCGATTTGTACAATGTTGATTATGGTTCAACTTGGTATTAATGGGATGGGTTATTATTCACCCATATGTCGCGCGGCACGCAAGGCGTCATGCAATGCGTGTTCTGCGATTTGTCGTATTTTTGGTGCAAATGTACGCATATTCATCGCATCTGCAACATTATCACCAAAAATACGCGCAATATATTGAATTTGAGTTGGTGCAATAGTATAAATTTCACTAGTAATATCAGATGTTTTTAATGATGTTGGTTGTACCTTCATAATAAAAATCCTTTCCCTGCCCTTGTTTATTGATTTAATTTTATTATATCATAAAGTATCTTGACCGCAAGGGGCAAAATTGCTATATATTTCGTGATAAAAAGTTAAGGAAAAGAAAGATGATAAATATTTTTAGTAAAATTTTGGGTTCGGCTAACGACAGAATTGTAAAAAATTATGACAAAACAGTATCCATCATAAATGACTTGGAACCAAAGTATCACGCAATGAGTGATGACGAATTGCGCGCACAAACAGATGTGTTCCGTAAACGTTTGGCAGATGGGGAAAAAGAAAAAAATATTTTGCCCGATGCGTTTGCCGCCGTACGCGAGGCATCTATTCGTACAATTGGATTGCGACACTTTAATGTCCAGATGATTGGTGGTATGGTTTTAACCAATGGGCAAATTGCTGAAATGAAAACCGGCGAAGGTAAAACACTGGTTGCCACATTGGCAATGTATCTGAAAGCGTTATATGGTCGTGGCGCGCATTTGATTACAGTTAATGATTATTTGGCATCGCGTGATGCGGGCTGGATGGGTCAGGTTTATCGTTTCTTGGGACTGTCTGTTGGTGTGATTCAGCACGATATGACAGATGAAGAACGCCGTGCGGCATACGCGTGCGACATTACATATGTAACTAATTCTGAATTGGGATTTGATTATCTGCGTGATAATATGAAATTTTCCAAAGAACAACAAGTTTTACGCCCTTTGTTTTTTGCGATTGTTGACGAAGTTGACAGTATCTTGATTGATGAAGCCCGCACCCCTTTAATTATATCTGGACCATCAGAAGACACATCAGAATTATATGCGCGCGTAAATGAAGTTGTCGCAAAACTGGGGCCGGATGACTATAAAAAGGATGAAAAAGATAGACATGTTACATTAACCGAAGCCGGCGTTGATAATTCAACGCGTTTGTTAAAAGAAGCAGGTTTATTAGTTGGCGATAATTTATATGCGTCTGAAAATGCTGCATTGGTTATGCATATTCAACAATCTTTACTGGCGCATCATTTGTACCAGAAAAACGTTAACTATGTTGTAAGGGATGGTGAAATATTAATTGTTGATGAATTTACAGGTCGTGTTATGACCGGGCGTCGGTTTGGTCGCGGTTTGCACCAAGCGATAGAGGCCAAAGAACATGTCCCTGTTCAACCAGAAAATCAAACAGTGTCCAGTATTTCATATCAGAATTTGTTCC
>CAMOFE010000038.1 GCA_946613195.1 uncultured Alphaproteobacteria bacterium | reverse complement strand
ATTCAGTAATGACTTTTTTGTGCGCAATATAATCGCAGTTGTTGCAATATACAGCGGCCCCGCAGCCAACAAGAATATCATAAATACAAATCCTGGGAAACCGCGCAAATGTGCGCGAAACAGTTTATGCCAATATGTGGCATCAAACATGTCAAAACCAAACATAAACCATAACACACACCACACAACCGCGATATATGCGATTGTCCAGTATATAACAACAGCGTTTTTGTTAATAAATTCAATAATTTTGTTCATTTCTTTATAATTTTAGATACAAAAGCAATGTTTGTCAATCGTATTTGTGAAATTTTATTGTGATATTGTGTAAAAAACATTTTTTTATACGATATTTTGTGTTATAATGTGGTAAATACTAAAGGGAGAATGTTTTATGCATAATTGGCTTAAACTGTTTGGTTCATCTATGTGTGTGTTTGGTCTGTGCGCTGTGATTGGTGCGGCGAATGCTGATGATTATGCCCGTGCGGCGACATCGCGGACTGGACGTTTTGGCGCGGTATCTGGTTCGTCTGCATCGCGTATGCCGACAATGCCAACCTTGCCAATTAATGCAATTGGTAATATGACCCAGAATGTCGGTGGCGCAACGGGTCCAACATTGGTACCGGTAAATCCAACACCAACCCCAGATACCCCAACGCCGACCCCAACCCCTACACCAACGCCGGACAGCCCGTGTGCAGATGGTGGTGTGCGCAATACAGATTATACAATTGACCAGTGTATGAATGAATTACTGGCTTGTATTAATAATGGTGCGTTACCACATGGGTTGAACGATATGTTTAATCCGGATTTGCGTAATTCTGTGTTTAATGGCATGGGATTGTGTTCAACTCAAATTGACAGATGTTTAACTGTGCGTAAAGATTGTCGTTATGTGTACAGTTCTTCATCTAATATCTGGATTGATTTTAATTCGCGCCGTGTTCAGCCAGAATATTACAGTTATGTTCTGCGCAGAACAGGTTTGACCCCAAACCAGGCAGAAAACACATGCTGGTTGCTGGATAAAAATACATATGGTGCATCGTTTGATGCGGTTGCAAATAATGATACAACAACATCTGAATATAATAATGTTGTTGGTGCATATAACAGCCAGATGAATAATACTTTGCGCAAAGATAATCCGCTGGGGGTTCAGGTAAATGATGGCAACCCGGGTGTTGATGGTCAGCGTGGACACTATGCGCGTTGGGATGCTGTTAATGCGGAATGTTTATTACGTGTTGCGGCGTATAACAAAGATAAGTTGATTTCTAATCGTTGGTTGTTTGGCGCATTGGGGGATGAAACCCCGGCCGAAGTATGGAAAGCCGCCGGCACAACATTTACATGTAACAAAGATTTGTTTGATTTCTCGCTGTTTAACAACACAAAAACAGTTGCGGTTGTTGGTGTTGGTGGCGGAACATTACTGGGGGCGGGCATTGGTGCCGCGGCTGGTCATGGTAAACGCGCATTTGATTGCAGCAACAAAGACCATCGTGAATTATTGGGTAAGACAATCAAAACAGAAAAAATTGGGATATTGAATGAATATTTAACGCAAACTAATCGTATTACGTATTCCAAAGATATGGATGCAGATAAATGCAAGGCAATTGTTGATTTGTATGAAAAATATTATCAATTAAATGATGCGGTCAGTCGGTGTGGCACAGTTGAAACAAACGTAAAAGGTTATATGGAAATAAAATGTGGTGATAAAGATGCAACACAATGTAAAGACTATATGCGAACAAAATGCGGTTCTTGCGCTGATAATGTAGAAGCACTGGCAGTGGCAGTTACTGAACAAGGATACAAATATGAAATTGAATATCAAAATGAAGTATCTGCGGCATGTAATTTTTCCGCAATAAATATAGCATTACGTGATGGTGGCAATATATATTGTACTGGTGATAAGCAAAAATGTAAGACGGCAGATGATATTCGTCCAGATTTAAGCAGACTGTCTGGTATATTTACCAGTGAATTTGGGGAATTAATTGCCAACGGTGAAAAGGGTAATCGTCTGAAAACAACAGCGATTGGTGCGGCGGTTGGTGCCGGTACCGGTGGATTGGCCACAGCAATTACCGCGTTCGTTGAAAAGAACAACATTAATTGTCGTGTTGGTGATGGATTGGCACGTGTTGCGCATAACAAATCATACAGCATAGATTCATTAAAAGACATCTATGTTAAATGGAATCTGCGTCTGCCAGACACAATCGCCCCAACGGCCCAGGTAACAGACTGTGCGTCATGGCAATATGCGTGTCAGACATTAACCGACCTGAATCAGTGCGCGAATGCGATGATAAACTATCGTCCTGCGAACAGCAACAGCGTTACATTGATTTACAACGCCTGCAAGGCATCGGGCAGTGCATGTTACGCGAATGACGGGTTGTCAGAATATACAAACACCTGCACAACACCGACACCAGTAAATCCTGGTACAGGTACAGATGTTCCCGTAACGCCAGATGCGCAGTAAAAACAGTTTCTTTGTGTGTGTCTCCTTGAACAAAAAATCGCCCAAATGGGCGATTTTTTTGGTTTCAGGTTGTAAGTTGTTGGAGTAAAAGTTCCCCCTCCCGCGGAGGGGGGGCGCAGGGCGGGGTGGTCGGGAAAAAAGAGCAAAGAGCAGAGAGCAAAGAGCAATGTTGCGCGATGCGCGCACAACAGTGAATAGTATTTTCTTTTGTCATTCCTGCCTGCGCGGGAATGACGAGAGAGAATAAACAACCAGCAACCAAAAAATCATAAATCCGAAATTTCTCTGCTGTCATACTCGGGCTTGACCCGAGTATCCAGGTAATAAAGTCGCGTGGCGAA
Organism: uncultured Alphaproteobacteria bacterium; assembly: GCA_946613195.1. Taxonomy (GTDB): domain Bacteria; phylum Pseudomonadota; class Alphaproteobacteria; order Rs-D84; family Rs-D84; genus Enterousia. The sequence continues at coordinate 2,008 of CAMOFE010000038.1, read as the reverse complement.
TGCCACGCACAAATAAACCTGGATTCCACGGTCTGTCATTCCTGGCGAGCGCAGCGAGGGAAAGGAACGTGGAATGACAGGAAAGAGAAGGGATGAAACACAACCCGTTGTCATCGCGAGTGATAGCGTGGCGATCCAGTCAGTAATGCCGCGCGCAATGCGCGCATACAAATATACCAAAGGTCGCGCCGTAGCCTGTGGCATAGGCGGATGGATTACGGTCCACCGCTCGTAATGACAGACAATACAATAAGCAATGAACAAAGGGAAATACGTATAAAAAACACCGCTGTCACCAGCAGTGCAGAATTAGTTATTGGGAGTTGTGATTGTTTCTGTTTGTGTTGTTTTTAATTCACAATCTGCTTTTACTTCTATACGGCGACATGGGGCATATATTTTGCCACTACTATAAGGTAACACAGTATCAACATCTTTGTTTTTGCATTCTTTGTAGTCTTTATGTTTTTCTTGCTCGGCTGTTAGTGTTACAACACCATCATATTGTGTCGGGCTAATTACGCCACATTTACAATTACGCGCGCCACGTCCTATAGTGGTAATATTAAGTTTTGGCGAGTTATTGTTTTGTTTCGCTTGATTTTCCAACCAATCTTTTACGGCATTTGCACGATTTTCAGATAATGGTTTGTTAATTGTTTCGCCACCTGATGGATCTGCATAACCTATTAATATCAAATTGCATGATTCGTACCCTTTTAATTTATCAAAGAATGGTGTAAGTATTTCATTAACAACATTTTCATTTGCAAATTCAGCAGAGCGAACTTTGAATAACCCAGATGTATACAGTGGGAATTCTCTATAATCTGCTGTTTGTAAAGTTTTTGTATTTGTATTTGTGCCTGTATTCAAGTTCAGTTCAAATGTGCCAGTTTCAAGAGTTTCGTAAATGGTTTCTGTTTCTACATCTTTACAAATTCCATTCACTATTTTGTAATCTGGTAATTCGGTATGACATTCGCATTTTTTTGTTTCGTTATTCCAAGCAAACTGATTTTTACAGTAACATGCATCCTCCCATATTAAATATGTTACTAGCGGATCTTTTTCTTTTGCAGTTGCGCATTCTATTTCCGTTTGGGTTTTTGTTCGTTCTGTTGGTGTTGCAACAGTTTGCGTAATAGATTGTTGTGGTACTGGGGAAGTAGTATATACAGGGGGAACACTATTGTTAGCGGGAATTTCTTCGCCATTTTCCGTTTTGGTTATTACTGGTGTTGCTTGTGCCGATTTTTTAGACATATCTTGTAACGCCTGGGTTGGGACTTCGCGTTTTTTAATTGCGTTGATTGCGATATTACCAATAACGCCCGTGGCAACGCCGGCGACAGATGCCGCAATGCCGGCTTTTAATTTAGTATCGGTGGCGGCGCGCTGTGCCGCCCATTGTTTTGCATCTTCGGATTCTGGGTCCAATATTGCACGCGCAATTGATGCGTATGCACCCGATGGGCGCGCACCCGATGTAGTTGCATCGCCATACATATTTGTTGTGGCCTTGTCAATAACAACCGCCGATTCAATGCCCGGACGCAACCCCAGTGCACTTTTCCGTTCCGCCAGGTCTGCCGACAGTTTCGCGTATTCTGTGTACAGCCCGATTAAATTATTTGCCCCCGGCAGTTCAATACCTGTTTCGCCACCACGATATGTTTTGCCACCACCATAATCACATGTAAATGTTGCCAAGTACGCCCGCATATCACGTTCTGCGTCTTCATCGGCTTGCTTTTCTGCGGCGGCGGTCATTGTCGCTATCATCCCAGCCCCCGTTGCCGCCATAGATGTCGCCGTCAATGTGCGATTTTCCAGACTTTGTTCGGTTTCTTTCTTTTCTTTCAGGTCTTTTTCCAATCGTTCAACATCTTCGGCGGTATAGCGTGGCCGGGTTGCAACGGGTTGTTGCTGGTTGCTGGTTGCTGGTTGCTGGTTGGGGTTATTATTGTCTTCAACGTTATTTTTTTGTTTCTCGGCTTTATTTTTT
>CAMOFE010000037.1 GCA_946613195.1 uncultured Alphaproteobacteria bacterium | reverse complement strand
TGTTATTGTTGTTTTCATCAGCATAATTACACTGTCGCGCAGTTGCGGACGAAAGAACCCATCATCTGTCATTACATCAGGTGTATATGTAACATGCGCATTTACAGATTCTGGCACAGTTTTCAGCATTGATTGCGAATATATTAATGCGATGTTTGCCACAGGCTCAAAAGTAATCTGGGTTATAAAACGCGGCACAAACAATCCCCCACCCAACAATGTTAACGCAATTAACGAATTTATCATAACAGGTCGCACAGATTTAGAAAACCATGGATCTGGCGAATCACTTTTCATATTTTTCCACACCGCATTTACGACAAAGAACGCAAACAACACACAAAATATTATCATACACGCAATTACAAATTCTTTGTACACGGCCGCAGCCGCCCCAGACACAATTTGGAACAGTTTATCAAACACACCGCAACCCCAACATTGCACACTGCTATCTATAAAAGAATTTGCCAATCCGTTCATTGTGTATATTATTCTTTTTTAATTTTATCCCGAACCCAATTTATTGCACCCTTGCCTTTGGCGGCAACGGTTGCCCAATCTGATTTAACCTGCTTGTTTAATTGTTGCATATCACCGCCCGTATAAGAATCCAGCAATTCACGCGTTTTATTAAATATTCTGAACATAACATAAAATGTCAAAATCCCAGACAGCCACATAATTGAATGACTGCCGAATCCCATACCAGTATTTGCAACCTGGGGAATATTACTGTTGCTGATGCCGCCTGCGGCAACAACAAAAACAGAACTGTTCCATTGAAACAGCGCACGCACAATTGCGATATTTATTACCATAATAAATGCGCATGCAATCATTGTTATAACTAATTTTTGCAGTGCCTTGATAATACCATCCAATGCGGGCATAATATCCATCCATTTGTTACTGTCTTTGACAACATATGTCAGAACACTGAACGGATATAAAATCAAGGATACACCAAAATTAAATATACCTTGGATAACCAGCATCGCCATAAACAAATTACTGGCAACAAAAGTGAACACCAACAATATTCCCGTTACCAGATTCATAAAGTCTTCACCACCATGTGGCACCAATGTAATCAATCCGCGAATACCACGATTAATAAACTCAAACCCTTTTTTAATAATACGATTGTTTGTCTGCGACAAATCTGAAACAGGCTGGACCAAAAACTTGCAACTATTTTCAGAAATCCACCTGTTATCAACTATGCTGGGGGGACAATTTATTTCTTTTGCCGTAATTTCACCGCCAAATTCTGACATTTGTTCTGTGATTGCGTGCGTATAAATTGAGCCAAATTCCAGAAATGGGTTTATTAACCATTGGCTAAGATATACAGGTTTAATTGGTAATAATATTGTCAACGCAATAATTGCACGAATACATGGTCGCAACGCGCTTTGGGCGATTGTCATACCATCTGTTCCCGATTCTAAATCACCACCACCAGAAAACCCCAGAAAAGAAACCCAAATTTTTGGAAAGAATAATTTTAACCCATACAACGATAACGATAATATTAAAAATCCCAACACCAAGACATAAATTATGCCTGTACCGCCACCGATAAAGAAATCATACCCTGCGGTTGCAATTCCCATCAACGCATCCAGTACCAATGGCACAAACGGCGATAAATCCAGTTTATCAACAATTGATTCTGCATGTGCGAAACCTGGCAATAAAAATATTGCCAGCGCAACACACCAACGCAAGTATGTGTTAATTCGCCACATTCTCTTTCACTTATATTTATATTCAATTATATCACATTGGGGCAAATTGTGATATAATTAAAAACATAAAATGACGCGTTTTAAGAAATTTTGGATTGTTTTTGTATCGTTCCTGCCATTTTCGGCGGGTGCATTACCTATTGCTGTGGCTGGGTTAATTGCTGGTGGCGCGGCAATTGTCGGTTTTTCTATTTATCGCACCAATGCCCCCGTGGATATGCACAGTGCATTGAACTTTTTTTCCAGTTGTTGGTCTTGCCAATTATTTGCAGAAATAATGGCGGTTATGTCTGGACTGGTGCCGCGTGCATACAGTGCAATCGGTTCTGTTGTGATACCGTTTGCGATTGGAATGACTGCGGTATGGTTTGTTTGGAAATTAACCAGTGGTTATATAAATACGAAATTAGACGATGCATGGTCTTTGACCAGCGCATTTACCACAAAACTGATTAAATTATCTTTTATTATCGCGTTATTGGTCGCGCCATTGCCGCGTATGCTGACAAGTGTTGTTATTGAACCGATATTTAATATTGGTCTGTCAATTAATCATGTTATGGCAGATAAAGAAAAATTGGCGCAATGCGCGATTGCAACTGCAATCGCAGACCCTGTATCTGTTGACCGTGTCAGTGCATCCCGTGGGGCATTTTCGCCAAAATTACGACATAACCTGGCATGCGAAGTCGCAGGCGTTCACCAAACCACAGGACTGGGGTTGGCGGTCGGATGGACAATGATAAATATGGCGTTTGATGCAGAATATATGCACAAATTAATGTTAGACATACCATTTTTTCCGAATCTTCCTATGTTTTTTGCAGGGTTGCTGATATGTGCATTGTTCTTTATGGCATTATTGCCTGTATTGATGTATTTTCTGGAAATATTTATCACATTATCATTAGACTTGATAATGTTGCCGTTAATGATGTTGTCATGGATTTTTGACGATTGGAAAATATTTCCCAGTGGTGGTCGCGGTATCAAAAACATAATTAACGATGTTGTTAATGGCACAATCGGCATTGCGGCAACATGTGTATTATTGGCATTTATGCTGATGTTTTTAGATGCCGTCGCGGGGGGCTGGGATGGATTATCTGTTATCACCACCGCGATTGAACAAAACGATTCGCAAATTTTACTGGATGGTCTGATGATGAACAACGACAGTATAATAAAAATTATAATTCTGGGGGTCTTTTTCGCGATGTTTATGAGTATGATTCCCGCACTAATCAAGACCTTATTTAATGTCCAGTTGTCTGACAAATTCTATACAACGACTAAAAATAATTTAACGAATCTGTGGGGCAAGGTTAAAAAATGGGCAGAAGTTATAAAAAAATAAAAAATCAAGTGCTTTATTTAACCCTGCCCCCTTTTTTGTGCGTTCCGAATCTGGTATAATTCATAGCAATGAGTACGTTTCCGATTCTTTACTGGCCACATTCAACCAACACATCTGATTATCAGTTGGCGCGCAAAGTTATAAATAATGCCACCGGTATTATGCCAGATGTTATTACGGACGAACTGGATTTGGGCGCAATATTTGCAGAAAATGCGGATACTTCTGTTTATTTTCCAGTATTCTGTGGGTCAAACGGATGGTGGGGCGAATTATTGGGCGGGGACGGCGTTGTAACAGACAAACTGATAATATCCCCAGAATGCCAAATGATGGTGATTCGGGCGGCAAAACACCCCAGCCCCAGGGGTCCAAATCAATTGTTGGCGGCGGAAATTTACCCCGCCAGCGGTTTTTTCAAGAAAATGAATTCATCTATTGCGACCGTATCTGATATGTTGGCAACGGATGCCGGGACGATATTGGCACTGTTTTCTGGCAAGAACCAGAACCAATTTGTAAACATCCTGGAATCCACAGGGAATTCATACTTGGGCTGTATCGGGCGATATTAATAATCTATTATTTCTTGATTTTACAAAAATACCTTGTATAATTGCCACGCTTTATAAACAAAGGGTTATGCTATGAAAAAAGGGATTCATCCTGAATATCACGAAATCAATGTCACAATGACAGATGGTAAAACCGTGAAAATGTATTCTTCTGTGAAAAAAGATTTGGTTTTATCCACAGATAACTTGAACCATTCCGCATGGACAGGTCAACGCACAAACGCTGGCGATCGTGGTCAACGCGCCGCCGAATTTAAGAGCAAGTTCGCAGGATTCAAGTTTTAATCATTTATGTCTGATATGGGGGCGGGCATGGAATTGCTGATAAAAGGTTCAACCGAACTGAACAAAATGTTTGTTGCATTGCAACGTACCGCAATCGGTCTGCGCCACGATTTTGGCGAAGTGGAAAATCTGCAACAATCACTGCGTGGCGCACGTGATTTTGTATCCAAAGCCGCAACCCGCATTGAAGAAAGTATTTTATCTGACCTGTTGCTGGTGCGTCCGGCGGCAGGTTTATTAACACCCAATGTATCACGCGATGGCGATTCGCGTGATGAATTTATATTGTCATTGTCGGGTGCTGCAAATTTCGTGCGTGGAAATCCACATTTTGCGATATCGTTGGCACTGCGCAGTGGCGATGAAACAAAAATTGCATTGGTTTATTCGCCGATTGATGAACGGCTGTATTACGCCGAATCGGGCGCAGGCGCGTATGTATTTTCTGCATTTCATTCGGCGCGCATTCGCGTATCAAACCAGAAAGAATTATCCGATGTAACAATTGGTGTAAACAATGTAAACGCGCCAAATGGCATTGGCAACATTCGCGCCACAGGATGTCCGGCACTGGATTTAGCATGGGTTGCCGCAGGAAAATTTGATGCGTATATGTCTGAACCATTGGATTGGGCAGAAATTGCCGCCGGCGAATTAATTGTACGAGAGGCCGGTGCTCACCTGGAAATGTCGCCTGATTTAATTGCAACAAATGGTAAAATAGAATTATAAAAAAACGCCCAAATGGGCGTTTTTTTATAATTGTGCACGAACCTCTTGTACTTCGTAACACTCCACGCGGTCGCCTTCTTTCAGGTCGTTGTATTTATCAAAACTCATACCGAATTCAACACCACCTGTTACTTCTTTAACTTCGTTCTTTTCACGGCGCAATTCGCCAATCTTGCCATCATATATAACAACATTGTTGCGCAACAGACGCACAAACGCATCTTTCTTTATCACGCCTTCGGTCAAACGGCACCCCGCAACGCGAATACCTTTGCCAACGGTGAATAATTGAATAACATCGGCATATCCAATAAAGTTTTCTTTCTTTTCAGGTGCCAATTTACCAGATAATATTTCTTTGATTTCATCTGTAATACGATACACAACACTGTGATAGCGAATATCAACATTATTATTGCGTGCCATATCACGCACGGCACTGTCGGCACGGACATTAAACGCAATTATTACCGCACCGGATGCTGTTGCCAATCTGATATCACCTTCGGTAATCTGACCAACCCCAGACGACAACAATTCTACGCCAGCCTTGTCAGTATTGATATCTTTTAACATATCAGTTATTGCTTCTACACTGCCCTGTACATCAGCGCGCAAAATAATCGGCAACATTAATTTCTTGGATTCATCGCGTTTTGCAAACAATTCTTCCAATGACGAACGTTTAACCGCGTTTGCCTTGTCTTTTGCTTGCTGTACGCGATATGCCGCAACTTCGCGGGTTTGGCTTTCTGTTTCCATAACATGTAAATCATCACCCGCAGATGGGACGGAATTTAATCCCAAAACAACCGCAGGCTGGCTGGGGCCGACAGATTTTACACGCGCGCCATCTGATGTTATCAGACCACGCACACGACCAAATGTTTCACCAACAACGAAAACATCACCA
>CAMOFE010000036.1 GCA_946613195.1 uncultured Alphaproteobacteria bacterium | reverse complement strand
GGTGGGGATAGTGGGACTTGAACCCACACGGTTGCAATAACCAAAGGATTTTAAGAGCCAGTAACAATCCATTGATTCTGCGCTTACCGCAGCCAGTGTGCAGGTTTGTGTGTAGTTATGATGCTTTTTTAGGGCAGTGTCAATCTTTTTTAAATAATTCATTCATCGCCGTGGCGGTGGCTGTGTTTACCAAATGTGCATACTTGGTTGTGGTATTTATATTGGTGTGTCCTAGTACCGTTTGTACCAATCGCAGGTTACCAGATGAACGCAATAACCAGGTGGCTGTTGTATGGCGCAATGCATGAAAATTTAAATATGGAATGCCAGATACATCAAATGCGTGTTTCCATGCGTTTTTAAATTCATTTATTTTGCGCCCACGATACGTAAACACATATTCATTGCACCGGGGCAGGTTAGATAAAACATCATGCAATGGGGCAACAATTGGCACAGATTTAGGTTGACCATCTTTGCCCATATAAATTATGATGTTATTAACCAAATCAACCTGGTCCCAGGTTAATGAAAGAATCCGCCCCCTGCGCAGACCTGTGTACAATGCAGTGAGAATTATTGGCCGAATGTGTGGGGCGGCAGAATCAATCAAGATCTGCACAGTTTGCCAATCTTTGAAAAACTTGATATTTTCACGTGGTTCGGGTTGTTTAAACGATGTAATCTTGAAATCTGGGGTATTGTATTCCCAATAATTGCGCGCCCGGGTTATAATAGATGATAACATCGCCAGATATCTGTTTATTGTTGCGTTTTTGCGACCACGTGCCCGGCAACGCGCAATAAAATTGGATATATCCGATTTGGTTATCTGGGATAATAATAAATTTGGACCAATTTCAAGAATCAAATTACGTAGTCGCGATTCAAGCCCGTATGGTGATAAATATTGCCCATGTTCGATGTACCATTTTTCCGCAGCCGCATCCAAGGTTATTTCACCGGTTGCAGCGGGTGCATTTTGGATGCGCTGGATACGGTTTAGGCAATATTGTGTTGCACGTTGTTCGTCCGTTTGGCCAGTCGTTTCACGAATGATAATTCGCCGTCCATTAACACGGAGCGAGATGTACGCGTGCCAGAATTCGCCACGGCGATAGATTCTGAATGGTGTATGTATGTTGTTTTTGCCCATGATTCCAAGTCCTCTTGACGAAACCGTAACGTATTGCCGTATGGTTTTACCGGCAGACGGCCCGCATTTACTTCGGCATCAAATGTCCGCAGGGACATTGAACCAGTTTTTTCCCGTAAGTATTTAATTGCCGCGTTTTTTGTTAATAATTTGTTCATTTTGTTTACCTTTCCTTTGCTTTTTGCGTTTCTTTTAACCAGTTTGTATATGATATAAGTGCGACGAACTCAATAATCTGGGTGTACTTTCCGATATCTTTATCATTTATATCAATTTTTAGAATCCATCTGCGTTTGTTTTTGTCCCAGACTGGTTCGTGCATCTGTTTTATCATCCTTTTCCCTTTTTTAACTATAATAAACTATAATTACAGATGTGTTGTATTTTTTAATTATAATTTTTGCGTTTTTCCTTGGATTAAATGTGATTTTATACATTTATTCGGTGGAACTTGTGTTATGTGCAGGACTTTTGCTAATGGCTTTAATCCCATTTGGCTGGCATAAAAATCCACACCCTCGGCGTGCCACCCTGCGTCAACATCGTTGCTCTCGTGCATCATACCATAATAATGATACCCTAACAAAAATGCGTCTGCAACGGTTTTGTCTATTTTACCTTGGTCTAATGCCCCGGAAATTAAACACGATGCACAATTACATTTTTTCATTTTTTTTAATCCTTTTGTTCCAGTGCTGTTATAGTCTCTAAGGCAATGTTTGCAGTAACACGCACATCTATTTTATCTGTGATTTGTGATATTACACCCAACGCATCCTTTGCGACATCCGATGCTTTGCGTGTGCGGTCCAACTCGGTTTCAAGTGCAAGCAGGTCATCAAAGTATGCCCACTTTGTGAAATTTTCAAGAATAAACTCAAATTCGCTTCCGACTAAATATTCCCCTGTTCGTTTGCTTTTTACAACAATAACACGGTCTTCTTCTGGTATTCCATCTGCTGTATGCCAAATATCTTTACTCATTGTTATCACCTTTGGTTAGTGCTGTTATTTTTTGTGCAGCAAGTTGAACCTTTCCCCATATTTTTGCTTCTATTTCTTGACCTGTTTGATATGTTTCATCTATCCAATTAAATGTGTCTTTTGCAATTTCCAATGCCTTGCGTGTGCGTTCCAATTCGCCCGACAAAGCTATATTTTTTGCTTTATAGTCCAGTGCTTGTTTTTCCCAATCAGAGCAACAATCTTGTAAATCACAAATCTGTTTTTGTAATGCGTGAAATTCGTCTATTTCTATTTCCATCACTTAATCCTTTTGTTATATTTTATTAAATTTCTTCATCTACTGTGCGGGAATATTGAAACAATCTATACCCCGCAAAAAAGAAAAACGCACCATACACAATAACGGTGGCGGTTATATTGCACCATACGTTGCAAATTTGACTAATACAAAAACCAAACATCCAACCATTCCACCAATGGCATTTTTTACTGTATTTATCGCATTTTGCCCGCCAGTTTTTTAATCTTGCATCAAATCTGTCGTTCATTTTTAATCCTTTTGTTCAATTTGCGTGGTTTATATTTCAAGTATCCAAGTGCTTGTGCGGTTTTGTTATAGATATATTCCGCAAGGTATGCACGGACTTCACTGTCAGCTGACGAACATCCCATATCCGCACCAATCGCATACAAGATAAAATCGGCTGCGTGTATGCACTCGTGCATTGTATAGCCTACATAAAAGTCATTTGGGTCTTTGATATAGATATGCACCAGTTGTTTATCTGGGAACATGTCTGTGTGTGCTGCATGTCGTTGTGGCACATCATCTGGCAACCCAATGAACACTTTTACTGCGTGCTTGTATAATGGTATCTCAAATCCACAAACTTGTTTTGTCATATTTAATCCTTTTGTTCTGCTTGTTCGTGTATGTTGCCAATGATTTCACAGTGTAAAAAATCGTCTAAAAAACCGCCTATATTGACATTACTTTTGCTTTCAACTATCCAACAACAACCTTCCCATTTAACAATATATTCTATTGTTTTGTTTTTAATAACATCCCCTTCATAAATCAGATTTCCGTTTTTATCTTTCAGACCTGTGCATTGTTCTATTATAAATTGGTCTGTGGGCGGATAATAAACAACATCATCTGTGTTTCTAAAACAAAGGTCCCCTTGCTCGTCAATCATAGGCAACCAATCTTCCACAGAATATTTGTTTTTGGAAGTATCCCACACTCTAAACTTAAATCTGTCGTTCATTTTACATCCTTTTGTTCTGATTATTTTTCGAACTCTTCTGGAACAGCATAATCGCTTTTTGTTAATTTTCTGCCTAGTAGTCGTTCTGTGCATTTTTTACACAACACCATTCTTGTAGACGTGACTGGCGTATTTGTTGCTTGTTTCCAAATTTTAGGTTTTAACATAAAATAATCACCCCGATACTTAAAAACATTCTTTCCACAAGCATTACAATGAAGACCAACCCACCAATAAGGAACTTTTTTTCTATTATGCCATAAATAAAAATGTCTAATATAATAACCTAAAATATGTTTTATTTCTTTAATCATCTTCATTTCACATCCTTTTGTTCTGCTAAACTTGGTATTTTTTGTAAATCAGATAGCGGTCTAATTCTTTCATAAATATCACGAACCAATGATAATAAATCGTTTATTGTATTTTCATCTGTTATAGGTTCTTGCTCAAAACTATAACCGACAATTCCTAATAATTGGTCGCAACCAGAACAAGACCCATAATAATTACTAACAATATAAGTATCGTTTTCATCGGGCTGATACCTGCTTTCGGCAAATAAATATATTCTTGTTCCTTGATAATCGCCCCAATCTATTACAGTAAATCTTTCTTCTGAATACGTTTCTTCTAAAAGAAGTTTTGCAAGATTCCTAACAATACTTTCATAAGAATCGCTATATAACCCTTCTTTTATTCCCTGTATTACTTTTGGTTCAATGTCTTTCCATTTTGCTCTAATTTCGTTATAAGTAAACATCGTTTAATCCTTTTGTTCTGCTATTTTCTTGTGATTTTTACTTTGTCGCATTTTTCGCATTGCCAAATTGTATAATGATGCGAATTACGATTATTTGATTCGTCATATTCGGTAAAAAATACCCATTTGTGCAAACAAAATAATTGTTTTAATTTCCACCACATTATTTATCCTTTTGTTCTAGTGCTGTTATTTGTTCTAGAGCTTCTTCAAGACCTGCAACAAGCATCTTAAAACCTGCAATATCTGCAAGTGTTTTACCTGCGTTTAACGCATCAACAGCGACATCCAATGCCTTGCGTGTGCGTATAAGTTCTTGCCACAGTTCTTTTGAACCATACATAAAATATGATTTTTTACAATCATCGTTTCTGCACTCAATGCTTTGTGGGTTGTCTTGATTTAATTCCTGCTGACAGAACGGACATTTCATATCACTCATTGTCGCCACCTTTGTAAATAATATCGTCATCTGGTTTTACTGGTTCGCAGTGGCTGTATATAAACCCACCTTCTTTAATATACCCACCACACGCTATTTCTTTTAATATATCAAAAACATAATCGTTAGGGTCTCCTCCCCAAAATCTGCACAACTTTCCAATCCACCTGCGTTGTTCTGCGTATGGGGCGTCTTGACTATTCATTTTTTCCAAACTGTTGGTAACACTTTCAGTTACCGAGAATTTCTCGGTAGGTGTTTTTATTTTTTTCCATTTGGAAATAGTTGCCTGTAATTCATTTACAGCAACTATAAGTTCGTTGACTTTACGGCAAACCATACAAAAAGTTTGGCGCGGTATTATATCAAATGTGGTCCCGCGAAATTCGCCGGTCTGTATGTGTAGTTGGTCTGGTAGTTTTTTAATCATTTTTATTATTCCTTAAAAAATTTTGTAAATGTTTCGTTTCCGTATTGTCCGCGGGTGATTTCTATCGCCTGGGCAATCGTTGCTTTCTCGGGTAATTTGATTGATTCACAGAATGATTTTGTGCCATAAAAACACGCCCCGGTAATAACACGATATGCTTCAATTAGTTCATCCGCAGTTTTAGTATCTGTTAATTTCCAATCTTTATATTTACTGGTATCACGGTTAGAGATTTTGTATAACAAATCTTTCTTGGCGGCGGCGATAGTTTTTCCGTGCGCTGCTTTATCGCCAGAGATAACCAGATATGATTTCTCGGACTTGCCGTCAATAATAATTTCTTTTATTGTATTACCTTTAATTGTTTTGGTTGAAATTACACGGCTGAATATATTATCGGTAAAATCAACTTCTACGGGCTTTTTGTTTTCACAGATATACCAACAATCTGGTTTGATTTTTTTACCATCAACGATTTTTGCAAAACCACCAACGGGAATATATTTACCTTTGTCTTCCTGGTATTCTGAACACATAAGTAAATTGCCGAGCCCACCACGAACCGCGGCACGAACGCCAACTGCGGCACAGGCAGCCCCCCAACCGGTACAAGATGCCGTGCTGTAATTGCCCGAACTTGCCGCCTTGCTGTAATTGCCCGAACTTGCCGCCTT
>CAMOFE010000035.1 GCA_946613195.1 uncultured Alphaproteobacteria bacterium | reverse complement strand
GACCTCAACCTTGGCAAGGTTGCGCTCTAGCCAACTGAGCTACGCTCGCATTGCGTGGGTCATTCTGGCATATCTTTTAGCATATTGCAAGTCTTTTTTAATAAAATATGTTTTTCGCTTGCAACCCCTATTAAATATGTATATATACTAAACTAAACCGCAATTTGGGGGTATAAATTATGAAAAAAAAGAAAGTTTGTATTTGTGGAAATTGTATTTCGTACGCAATTTATAGGCACTTAAAAACAAACAGGGATTACAAAAAATTATATGACACGGTGGTTCTGAAACACATTTTTGCGGTTGGCGCAGATGATGTCGCAGAATATATAAAAAATATTTCTGAATGTGATGTGTTTCTTACACAAGATATTACCGGCGAAAAATTTGTTAAACTGGGTGTTGATACGATTAGCCTAAAAAAACATATGAAACCAGGTGCCAAACTTATAAAATTTCCAGTACCGTATTTCAGGGGCTATTTTCCAGAACAGTTTTATTTACATGACGCAGAAAATCAAATGGTTGGTGAATGCCCAGGATTACCTTCGCCATATCATAACAGCATTATTTTATATGGCTATATACACAAATTATCAGAATCAGATGTTTTAGAAATTATTAATAAATCTGTTAACTTAAAAAATATTAAAAAAATTGCAAAAGAATCCATCAACGAATTAAAACGCAGGGAACAAAAACTTGATTGTAAAATTTCAACATTTATTGAACAAAACTACCAGAAACACAGATTGTTTTGGACTATAAACCACCCCACAAACATAGTTTTGCGACATATCAGCGAACAAATTTTGCAATTATTGGGAATAAAAAAACATTGGTATAATTTCAGTGGTCTTGCCAAACGCGTAAAAAAAGAGTGTGTAGATATTTACAAAACACCGATAATTAACAGTGTCAAAGGCGAATTAAATTTATTGTTTTATGATAAAAACATTAAATATGACATAGACTTTATCAATTTAGCGTACAAGTATTATGATAAACACCCTGATTTAGTTACGCTAAATGCCCATATCACAGAAAATATCTTATAAAAATATGTAAATTACTTTATTCATCGCGGAACAGACGCGCCGGATCAACGGCTTTATTGCCACGGCGCACTTCCAGGTACATTTCTGGCTTGTCCGGGTTCATGCGTCCCACTGGTTCGCCCGCCAACACATCTTGGTCGGGCAACACATCAATCGCCCCCAGATTTGTCATAACGGTATTATATCCATTTTTATGCGACATAATTATAACCTTGCCAAAGCCCTTGAAATTATCGGCAAACTTTACAATTCCGTCCGCCGGTGCGGTAACAATCGCATCCCCACGCGTACGCACGCGCCATCCGTCTGATTTTAACCCCAGTGCAGTTTTTTCGCCAAATCGCACCACCACACGCCCCCGCACCGGCAGGTTTAATTTTCGCCGTGAAAAACGTTCATCTGATGACATTTGTGAAGACCCCACGCCGGCAGACAATTCAGAAATACTTTTTGCGCGCGCCGACAAATCGCGCAATTTCTTTTGCAGTTCAGACTGCTTGGTTTTTAATTTTTCGTTTTGCGCACTGCGTGTACGCAATAATTTATCCAGTTCTTTTCTTTCGTTTGCGTATCGTTTTGCAGTGCGGTCCAGTTTTTCTTTTTCAATCGCGCGCGCCGCACGAATTTCATCCAGTTCGGCAATTTGTTTCGCCGCCACCTGGATTTCAGAATCAAAGTTTTCCGATGCCCCAACCAACACCGCCGATGTCAGAATATATTGATGCATATCTTCTGAATCAAAGTTCGGATGGGACGCAACGAATAAAATACTGGCGGCGGCATCCGCGATACGTTCACGATTTTCCGCCAGTTGCGCACTTAATTTATCGCGCCGTGCATCCAGTTCCGCAATTTTTTTTGCCATCGCGGCACGTTGTTCTTCCAGTGTGCCAACCTTGTCCGCGGCGGCGATTAACTTTTTTCGCGTGGCGGCGACATCGCGATCAGATGTTTTTAATTGCTGTTCCAGTTTTTTATTTTGTTGTTCGGTCTGCTTTATCTGCGATTGAATTTTTGCCAATTCAGTATTTGCCGCACCCACCGGCATAATCGGCATAACAGACACAACGCACAAAAAAGCCACCACAGACCATTTCATTGTACGATTATTGTATCAAAAAAATACCCCGGGTGCAAAAGTTCTTTGTATAAAAACATAAAATATGATATAATTTGCATAGTAAAAAACGTTCCAGGAAAGGTTTTTATTATGAAACAATTATTATGTGCAATATGTGCGTTTTTTATATACATATCGCACGCGAATGCAATCAGTGTTGATTACAGTGTGAATGGCGACAAATCCTATTATGATTTTAATGGCGATAAAGACGGTATTTTATATTTGATAAAACCTGGGTCGTGGGGTGTAAGATTCCAATATGGCGATGTTTATGGCATCGCCAGTTGTAATAATACACCTGGCGTATATGCCGAAACAACCGCCCCATCAGGGAATATGACAAGCACCGCAAATGGAGAAAAGTGTTGGTGTCGTTTGATTCAGATTAAGGGGGAAAATATCACAAATGCGCCGTGGGTGTTCAGCTACGACTACGACAATGCGGACGATTGCGCGAACCGCTGCGCGAACGGCTGTGCGCTCGGCGTTGCCGCGTTTCCCGGATTCCGCGGGGCGGTGTTTCGTTCTGCCGGTGTAAGTGATTCAGGTAATGCGCAACCGGACCCGCCTGCACCACAACAGCAGGCGTGCGATAGTGATAATGATTGCACTGGCAATACAATGCCCGCAATAGAATCAGAACGCAATGCCAGTGCGGAACGTATCAGGGCATCTGTTGCGCGTGTAAAGAATACATTGGGTTCAATGAAATTATCTGCATGGAAAACGACGGATGGTAAATTTAACACTGCGCGTCTGGCATCTGATTCTATTGCGGGCATTGTATTGGGCACGGCGGGCGGTCTGATAACATCCAGTTTAGTAAAGAAATCGCAAATCAAAAAAGGGTTTGAGGATATACAATGCGCCATTGGCGGTCAATCTGTTGCCAGTTATGGTGATGAATTTACCGTTGGGGTACACTAAAAAATCCGGCCACGCCGGATTTTTTATTTCACAATAACTTTCAGAAAAGTTTTTTTACCCTTTTGCACAGTGATTTCCGGGGCGGATGCAATAATCGCACGTGGGTCGGTTATTTTTTCACCATTGATTTGGATTCCCCCCTGCTCTATCATACGTCTGGCTTCGCCACGGGACGGGAACAAACCTGTTGCCACCAAAAATTCTGGTGCAGACATATCATCCAACATCTGAATTTCAACAGACGGCATATTGGACATATCGCCACCACCAAACAAACCGTTGGCGGTTTGTTCGGCACTTTCTGCCGCCGCACAACCATGTGCGATTTCAGTTGCCGCAAACGCCAAAATCTTTTTCGCCGCGTTTAATTCTGCACCTTGTAATTTTGATAGGCGTGCAATTTCATCCAATGGGATTTCTGTAAATATTTTCAAGAACTTTTCCACCAATTCATCGGGGGTATTGCGAAAATACTGGTAATAATCGTATGGCGATAATTTGTCTTCGTTCACCCAAACCGCATTACCTGCTGATTTTCCAATCTTGTTTCCTGCCGCATCGGTTATCAACGATGTTGACAGAACAAATGCTTCACGCCCCAGTTTTTTACGAATTAATTCAATTCCCATAATTGCGTTGCCCCATTGGTCCGCACCACACAGTTGCAAAACACAATTATATTTTTTATACAGCGTCAAAAAATCCACCGCCTGGAATGTCATATAATTAAATTCCAAAAATGTCATACCGTTTTCCAAACGACGCTTTACACTTTCCATTGACAGCATACGCGGCACGGTAAAGTCTGTCCCAAATTGTGCCAAGAAATCAATATGGCTGTAATTTTTCATCCAATCATAGTTGTCTACGATAATGGCATCAGATGCACCATCACCAAAACGCAAAAATTTAGAATATGATTTTTTTAATCCGGCAACATTTTTTGCCAGTGTTTCTTCGGTCATCATTGGGCGACCTGTATCACGCCCAGATGGATCGCCAATACGCCCTGTTGCGCCACCAACCAGCATCAGCGGTCTGTGTCCAAATTTCTGTAACCAACGCATCATCATCACCGGCACCAAATGCCCCACATGTAACGAATCCGCCGTTGGGTCAGAACCCAAATATGCAGTAATTTGCCCATTATTCAACGCATCAGTCAATGCGTCCATATTAGAACACTGGTTAATAAATCCACGTTGTTCCAATTCGTGTAATAATTCGTTTTTCATATTCTTGCCATTTTGTTTACACAAAATAATAACACCCTTTGATTCAATTTGCAATCGGTTGTTGAAAAAGAATAATGCGGGACGACTTGTGATGGCATATTAATAATACGCTTATTGTGTGATTCACGTATTTACCCGCCCCGCATAACAAAAAAATAACCACCGAAAAATTCAAGTGGTTGGAGTTCGTTAACAATCAGAAGTAATTGCGTGCTTATTCAATATATTCGCACACTCCAACCCATGGTTGGACTTTTGACTTCTGATGGGCTAACGACACCCAACACGACAACACATCGTGTCAGAAATTATTATACCAAACATATATACAGATTGCAAATTTATTTATGATTTCTGATTTTTTGTCATTGTGGTTTCTTCGATCGCAATGACAAAAGAAAAATACTAACAACCAAAAAAAATCGCCCAAATGGGCGATTTTTTATTTCAACATCTTTGCGACTTCGTCTGCCAAGTTGTCTTCGCGTTTCTGAATACCTTCGCCCAAGACAAAGTATGCAAAGCCTGCCAATTTACCACCGGCTTCGCTGATAACTTGTTTAACAGTCTTGGATGGGTCCATAACAAACGGTTGTTCTTCCAATACAGATTCTGCATACCATTTGTTGATACGACCTGCGACCATTTTTTCAACAACAGCATCTGGCTTACCGGCAGTTGCACCCGATTCAATAAAGACTTTCTTTTCGCGTTCAACGGCAACTGGATCAACATCGGCAATTGTCATAAATTCTGGTTTATTTGCCGCAATGTGCATTGCGATTTTATTACCGATTTCATCAATACGTGCATCATCACCATTAATTGCAACCACAACACCAATCTGGCCCATACCAGGAACCAAAGCATTGTGAATATATGTAAAGATTTTGTCACCATTTACTTTTGCAATACGGCGCAGATTCATATTTTCACCAATCGTGGAAATAGTTGCGGCAATATCATCACGAACTGCATTCAATGTCGCATCAAAATCACCAGACAATTCCAATGCTTTGTTCGCAACATTTGCAACCAAAGTTTGGAATTTATCATTTTTCGCAACAAAGTCTGTTTCGGCATTTAATTCAACAACACAACCCATGCCATCGCATTTTACGACCGTAACCAAACCCGATGCGGCAACACGACCTGCCTTGGATGCGGCCTTGACAATACCTTTTTGGCGCAACCAATCAGCCGCCGCCTGGATATCGCCGTTGTTTTCCATCAGTGCTTTTTTACAATCCATCATACCTGCGGATGTTTTTTCACGCAGTTCTTGAATCAATTTTGCTGTTACTTCTGCCATAACTTTCCCCCTGTGGTTATTTTGTTGCTTTTTCTGCCAATTTGCTGCGACGTGCTTCGCGTGCTTCGGATGTTTTAGATTTTTCGCGCAATTCCTTTTCGCGCATTTCATCTTCTAAATCTTCGGCCGCAGCACTGCGAACATCAGCCTCGTTCTTTTTGCCAGCCGCACCACCCAAACGTTTTTCAATACCAGACAAAATCGCATCAACGAACAAATCACAATATAACTGTGTTGCGCGTGCCGCGTCATCGTTACCTGGGACCGGATAGTCAACCATTTCTGGATTCGCATTTGTATCGCAAATTGCAATTGTCGGAATGTCCAGTGTTCTGGCTTCGCGTACTGCATTCATTTCGCGTGGCACATCAATAACAATCATTGCCTGGGGCGTGCCATGCATTTCCAAAATACCGCCGAAAATATCACGCAGTTTCTGAACTTCTTTGGTCATAACACCAACTTCTTTCTTGGTCAGGCCCAACTTTTCAGCGTTTTCAATATCAGATTCCATCTTTTTCAGACGGCGAATAGATTGTGAAACCGTTGTCCAGTTTGTCAGCATACCACCCAACCAACGATTATTAACATAGAATTGTCCGCAACGTTCCGCCGCATCTTTGACGATATCTTTGGCTTGATGCTTGGTTGCAACAAACAACACTTTGCCACCAGCGGCAGCAATCGCCTCTAACGCGACCAAAGAACGATGCAACAACGGTGCAGTTTTATTCAAGTTAATGATATGAATTTTATCTTTGACCCCGTAAACATATGGTGTCATCAG
>CAMOFE010000034.1 GCA_946613195.1 uncultured Alphaproteobacteria bacterium | reverse complement strand
CTGCGATGGCGGCAAAATTAATTGCAAAAATAGAAAATTGTTCAGACGCTAAATTAAGTGCGAAAAAACGCGCAATGTGGGGTGAATTCTTGGTCGGAACAATTGGAAATATTGGAAAACCAACAAATACAACTTCAATTATGGAATCTGTTGGCGGTATCGTAAATGGTGGCGGTTTATCATCCATTGGTGGAATCGCAACAAAATTATTGGATAGATAGTTTTTTCTTTCTATTTTCTGCTTTACTCATATTGCAAAAAATCGTATAATATCACAAAAGGAATGAAGGATTTTTCATGCAGAATAAACATGGATTTATATTAAATGCTGTGCCTGGTGGGCTGACAGTGTTGTCTGTATTGGCGTTGTGCGCATGCGCGGGAACCAATTCAATGACAGAACGTGGACAAATAGAAACGCCAACGGTGGATTATGTTGAATCGTTGGATGTATATTCTGCGCCACATCGTGATTCTTTCTTGAATCAGTTGGCGATGAATTATCGTTCATACGCAATTTACAATGCGCGAACCAGCGGATATTCTGAAATGGGCGAATTGTTCGCTCAAAAGGCTGTGGCGGCATTTTCTGGGGATTTGCCTTTCCCAGAAACATTAAGTAATTGGCCGGTGTCGGACGCAGATGCGGGTGAATTGCAAAATGCGTATGACGAATTGATGGAATATCTGCGCGCAGATGCCAGTTACGAAAATCCAGAAATCGCAGCCGAGGCACAGGCAAAATACGATTGTTGGCTGTCGGCGTTGGCATCGGGACAATATGCAACCGCAGATGAATGTCGCGCAAGATATCAAAAAACAATGATTGCATTGCGCGAATGTACGGGTGCCAGAATTGTTGAAAAAACACCACAGCAACAGCCTGCGCAAATCATTGCGGCGATTGATTCTGGGGATGTGCCAGTGGCAGATGAATATTATCCAGAAACCAGAAATATGACATCTGTACGCAGTGCGGGGCGGTCGCGCGATGGTGTCATCATTGTTAATAATGTAAATATTCCAGATACACTGGTTAAAACAGAACCTGTGCAACCGTTGGTGTTTAATCAAAATATTTACGGTGGCGATAAATCTATTACTAACAGTAATAATAACAATGGTAACTTTACCGGCACAACCACGGATTGCCCAATAGCGCAGCAACAGGCGGGACAGTGCAGTTGCCAGCAACGGAACGATGCGGGCAGTTGTGTATCACCTGTAATTGTTAACGAAGTGCAGGGGGCCACACCACAAAATCCACAACCGTTGATTGTTATCCAAGAAAAATCACAAACACCTGTTTCCCAAGCGGACCAGGAAACAATCAGACACATTCAGGAATTGCAGGCGCAAATTGCAGAATTGCAGGCAATGCTGGCAAATTCTGACAGTGTCAGACAGATTTATGATTTGCAATCCCAGATTGAACAATTACAGAAACAAATTGCAGAATTACAGGCGTCAATGAATACTCCTGTAAATATAATTGATGATAGACCAATATTTGTAGAAGAACATATTCATCATTTGCCAAACGCAACAGAAGAACCAACACCGCAATTTGTTGAAGTACCAGTAATGAACGATAATCTGGTAACACGTGAAGAATTTGTTGATATGATGTTGGCAATGCGTTCTGAATTGGCGAATATTAATAATCGTCTGGAACAGATAAATACAGGCAAATCTGATAAAACAACGATTAAGGTTCAGCAAATCCCATTGGAACCAAAACAGCATGTTATGGAAGAAATTTTTGAGGTTCGCTTTGATTTTGATAAATCAGATATCAAGCCAGAATACCAAGATGTAATTCGCCAGTTGGCATCTGCGACCCAATCAAACAAAAATATAAAAGTATCTGTTATTGGGCATACAGACACATCTGGCAGTCATGCATATAACTATGCATTGGGTGGTCGTCGTGCCGAAGCCGTTCAGAAAATGCTGATTCAGAATGGAATTCCCGCCACCCAGATTGTTGCGGTTTCCAGTGGGGAAATGGATCTGAAGGTGCCAACCCCAGATGGTACCCCCAGCGAAGATAACCGTCGTGTTCGGGTAATTAAAGAAACGCATTTCCAAAATGACGGCAACAACAGTGCGGTTGCACTGGAAGTAAACGGCGGTGAATATAAATAACCACAGGGCAGGGGTTAAATAATACTTGACAAAAAACTTTTGTTAGTATAAACTGACCTGTGTCAGAGAGATGTTTTTTTGTAAAAGAGGCATTGAAAATGACTGAAAAAAATAAATTTGATACAGCAGCCCAGGCGATACGTCACCAGGCGCGCGGTGCCGGGTATAAACGCGGCATGGACCAAGTTGTTAATTTGGTAGAGGCTTTTCAGGCGCGTGGTATAACATTTGGCGCGATGGATGGTGTTGTTCCTGGACAAAACGAAAAATAAATATTTTTTTGCTATTGAATTACAGGTGGCTTTTGCCGCCTGTAATTTTTATTTCTGATTGAAAATTAGGGTTATATATAATATAATAACAGATGCAACAGGTGTTCTGTTGCTGGGTATCAACAACCCATCACAAGATGTCCCCGCGAATAACACGGGGACATGTATCCGACCAATATACATGGGTTGGAGGGTGCTGAATATATAGAATAAAGCACACAATTACTTGTGATTGTTGTTGAACTCCAACCATCTAAAATTTAGATGGTTTTGTTTTTTTGATAAAAAGGGGAAATACATGGTAAACAAAACCGTAGATAAAAAAATAATGGATTTATATAACTATTTTGATAATCATCCAAAATATAAAATGACACGTGGTGAAATGTTTGGTTTGTTAAACTTGGTATCAACACAATTAAATAAAATAATAAACGAGAAAGGCAATGAATAACCCGTCTGTGCGTACCGCATGTTAAGGCACAGGGCATAATGCATAAGAGAGAAAACACCATCAACAGCCAACAACATACAACATGCAACCAAAAACCGCCCAGATGGGCGGGTTTTAGAATTATGCGGCTTGTTTAATATCTTTTTTGATATTGCGGATATATTTGCGCAAATCATCAATTGGAACATTTGTGCCATCCCGGCGTACCGCAGACCAATAATCCCAGCCATTAAAACTGACACTGCGTTGCAGTTTTGCCGCCATAACATGAATAGATGCTTTGCCATACAATGGATGCGTCAGTTGCCCATCATGTGTAATCATAACGCGTTCGCCACGTGGCGACACCAGTGTTTGACCCGCATATAATAATCCAGCCTCTATTAATTCGCTGAATGCGACACGAACTTCATCGCGTTTTGGTTTGCTGACTTCTATATCGCTTAAATCAATTGGTGTGGTATTGGCGACGCGTTCGCGTGCCGCAGAAACATAAGATTCTTCGCGGTCTATGCCAATAAATTGGCGGCCCAGTTCGCGCGCCGCCGCCGCCGTTGTGCCAGACCCCACAAATGGATCCAGAATAATATCGCCTGGTTTTGTTGATGCCAAAATTACGCGGCGTAACAAGTCTAATGGTTTTTGGGTGTTGTGCAGACTTTTGCCATCTGCCCCTTTGATACGTTCTTCGCCCAAACATATATTAATTCCCCAATCAGAACGCATTTGTTTGCCGCCATTTAACTTTTTCATTGTTTCATAGTTAAATGTGTATTTCCCTGTTTTGTGTGGTGTTGCCCAAATCAATGTTTCGTGCGCATTGGTAAATCGTGTGCCACGAAAATTAGGCATCGGGTTCGTTTTTACCCATACAATATCATTCAGTACCCAGAATCCCAGGTCTTGCATAATACTGCCCAGACGGAATATATTATGATATGTGCCAATAACCCACATTGCGCCATCTGGCTTTAATACGCGTTTACATTCGTGCATCCATGCGCGTGTAAATTCATCGTATGCGGCGGTACTCTCAAACGCATCCCATTCATCGCGCACAGCGCGTGCGGCGGTCTGGTCTTCGGGACGATACAGTGTTTTTGCCCCCAGTTGCAGATTATATGGTGCGTCTGCAAACACGGCATCAACAGATGCGTCTGGTATTTGTCGCATCAGTTCAATACAATCACCTGCCAAAATCTGGTTCAGAAATTTTTTCATCTCTCTCGTATTTCGGTACATATTTTATCATATTTTTGACCCAGAAAATAATGCAGGGGGTGAATGATTTATGAAAAAAACGCTTGATTTTTATAAAAATGCAATTTTTTTGTAAAAAAATATTCTTTACAGGTTCGCGTTATATTTGCTAGGCTTATATTTAACATGAGATGTCCATATTGTAATTCTACGGATAGCCGGGTTACTGATTCCCGCCCAGATGTTGAGGACGCGATTATTCGCCGCCGCCGTGTTTGTAATAGTTGTGGTGCACGCTTTACAACGGTTGAACGCATCCAAATGCGGGATTTGGTTGTTCGTAAAAATAGTGGAAAATTAGAACCTTTTGACCGTGAAAAATTGCGGCGCAGTATTAAATTGGCATGCCGTAATACAGAGGTTAGCGATGAACAAATAGAAAAATTGGTTACGTCTATTCATCGCAGATTAGAAACAGAAACCGCAGATGATACGGTTACCAGTGTAATGGTTGGGCAGATGGTGTCTGATTCGTTGTTAAATCTGGATCCAATTGCATTTGTGCGATTTGTGTCTGTTTACAGGAAATTTTCCAAGATATCAGACTTTAAGAAGATAATTGACCAAATACCCGAGGCAGACGAAGGCGCAGTTGTTTGTAAACTGCCGAAAACATCTTTGTTTTAGAGAGAGAATATGAAAAAAGTTGGATTATTTTTATTGGCTGTTATTTTGCCGTTGCGACTGTTCGCTGCGGAACTGCCGGACGTATTGGGTGATGGTGATGCCAGTTTATATGCCCAGATTTTTGATTTGCAATCGCGTGAAAAAATAAATTCTGCGATTCGTTTGGAATCACAACTGGAAGATAAATTGTTAATGGGCGAAGTATTATACCAACGATACATATCCAAAACATATCATACAAAAAGTAAAGAAGTCGCCGATTGGCAGAAAAAATATTATGATACGCCAGGTGCGCCGCGTATGGAAAAATTGGCGGCAATAAAAAAGGTCAAGGTTAAAAAATCTGTTGTTCCGCGTATGGCAACCGGACGTGAATCTATTGAAACCGCACAAAGTGAAACTTGGACCGCCAAACAGTACAAGGGTGATATAAATACCAAAATTACAAAATTTCGTCGCGCGATTCGCAGTGGCAGTACCCGTACCGCCCGACAAATACTGGAAGATAAAAAGTTCAAGCGTGGTTTAACATCGTCTGATTATGGGCGTTTGGCGGGGCGTTTGTCATACATTTATTACACCAATGGTGAATTTGAGTTAGCAAAAAAATGGGGCTTTGTTGCATCTGATGCGGAATCTGAATACGGTTTGTGGGCGATGGGATTACTATATTTCCGTGAAGAGAAATTTAGCGAGAGCGAAAAGTATTTCAGCAAAATTTTAGACCTGAAACAAATCAATAACGCCAGAAAGACCGAGGCCGCGTTCTGGGCAGGACGTGCCGCCGATGCAAACGGGGACAGGGTGCGTGCCAAGGAATATTGGGCAATATCTGCGGCAACACCAATGGCGTTTTATGGCGCACTGTCGGCAACCATGATGGGCCAGCGACCAGAATATGAATTTTTTGACCAAGATTGCAGCGAAGAAGATATGGATGAACTGCGTGAAAATAAATTCGGTAAAATTGCGCTGGCGTTGTTACAGGTTGGACAGAAAGATAGGGCAGAACAATACTTGAAATATATGCTGACACCACAAATATCAGACAGGGCATTGCATGCGGTTAATTCGGTTGCAACGGCGCATGGTTTGCCGCGTGTTTCAATCCAGGCATCCAGTGTTATTCATGATAGGGGTATTTTGGAAATTGATGATAATATTATTTATTCTGCACAATACCCGTTACCAGATTGGGAACCAATGGGCGGTTGGTCCATTGACAGGGCATTGTTGTTGGCAATCACAAAACAAGAAAGTGGTTTTCGTGCAACGGCTAAATCTGTGGCGGGGGCAAATGGTGTTATGCAACTGATGCCGGGAACGGCAAAATTGGTCGCACGGCATAATAATGTAAAGATGTCTGATATAGATATGTCTAATCCAGAACATAATATGTTCTTGGGACAGCAATATATTGTTGATTTATTGGCGAACCCCAGCATTGATAATAATATCATAAAGATGTTGGCGGCGTATAATTCTGGCCTGGGCACCGTTGTTAAGTTTGAGAAGTCTTTTGATACATACGATCCATTGTTGTATATAGAAAGTTTCCCGGCATACGAAACCCGTGGGTATATCAAACGCGTAATGTCAAATTTGTGGTTGTATCGTGCCAAGTTGGGACAACCACTGACATCAATGCAGGAATTAGCCGAAGGTCAATGGCCACTGTATAACAGCGAAGATGAATACGTGCAAAAACAAATTGCCGACAGAATGGCAATATAAAAAATCGCCCGTTTGGGCGATTTTTTATTAAAGAGT
>CAMOFE010000033.1 GCA_946613195.1 uncultured Alphaproteobacteria bacterium | reverse complement strand
TCGCAGTCGCCAAAACCGGGCGATATTATAGAAACATCTTTTGGAAATCAGATAATGAAATTAAAAGTCATTGAAATTAAACAGAAACAAAGACAATAAATAAACATCGCGCCATTGGCGCGATGTTTATTTGCATATTGCGACATATGGCGAAACAGATTTATCTGTATCAATATATCCTGAACCGCAATCTAAACAATTAAAACGTCTGTTTTGTGAATGTTGGGAATCAAATGGTACAGCAACATTGGATAAATCTGGGATGTTTGCGACATATGCAGAATTTGGAAAACCAAAATAAAACGCACGCGAAGAACCACTGCATTCTGCGACAGGTCCCGGATAGCATTTATGTGAATTTATTTTTGTTATATCTGGGACGCATGCCGCCGCACATGTTTCAGAATCAACAACCATTTTTTCACAATCTGTACATGATGTCGCATTTGATACGCGCAGTGTTGCACCACGTGGACCATAAACAACCCCTGTTGTTGCCGCCGCGCATTTTGTTGTGTCAGAAATTGCATCGGGGTCTGTAACACATTCCCATTCCATTGTGTTGTAATTTAATCTGGCGGTCATATTTGCAGGACAGTTTTTATCTGGGAATGGGTCAACGCATTGCCATACATCGTCAACGATAATTGCTGTTTGCTTGGTTGCGCATAATGGTTTGCGCGATTCATCAGGAATACATCTGGCGGTTAATGAATCCCATATCATATCGCCACCACATACAACCTTGGCATTATTGGGTATGCATTGCCAACGCCCAAATCTGTATGTCTTAACAGTGCCACCTGGACATAATACATTGGCAGATTCCGGTGATGTGTAATCTTGTTCTGCATCTGGGATTTCATATTGTGTCATATACACTAATTCCCCCCCAGTTAAGTTCAGATTAGATATAATACCACGCGGTACAATTCGGCGACTGGCTGTTCCACCAGATGTTATCGCGTTTTCAGAAAAAATACCAAATGTCCCGGCATCAGAATAATATTTATCCAACAAATCCATCATATCATTGTATTGTTCGTTTGGAATTGGATATGTTGCGGTTACAATATAACTGAATGCGGGTTTAGCAGCGCAATCTGTAACGATTTTAGATTTGTTTAAGCAAATAAAATCACTGACAATTCCGTTCTGTTCAACACAAACATCATCAAATTCCATATTTCGCATCGTGGCGTTATGGGCGGCAACCGCACATTCGGCAATACCGCGCAAGTCCGCACGTGTTATTGCATATTCTGTTTCATGATGTTGGGTTCTGACAGATGGACTGGACAGCATATAATATGCGCCCATAAAAATGAATACGAATATCATTATAAAAATATTCATCTTTCCCCCTTGCGATTTAATAAAAGTCTAGGTAATATACAAATAAATTGCAACAGGAAAACAATGCAAAGTGTAAATAAGATGAAAAAAATTTTATTATTGTTGTTATTGGCTGGCTGTGGTTTCAGGCCAATGTATTCTGGTGGTGGTGCAGATATATATGTTGCACCAATCAGTGGTGTTAATGGGATAGATTTGCGCAATTCACTGAATGCCCAGTTTGGGGGTCAAAAAGACGCAAATGCGGAATATACACTGAATGTCGTTTTAATTGGGCCAATGACCCAGTACAAGGCACTGGAACCCAGTGGTGCCGCCACATGGCAAGAAATATCTATGCGGGCAAACTATACATTAATGCATAATGGTAAACAAATTGCATCTGGAACCGAAGTTGCATCTGAATCGTACACTTTTGTTAGTTATTTGGTTGCGGCAAACGCATCATATAATAATGCGGTAAAGAATACGATTACTGTGCTGGGGAACAAAATCGGAACTCGCGCAATATCAGAAACATTAAAATATGAAGATAGTGTAAAATAATATTAAAATGAAATGGAAAGAAACAGATTTTAACACTGGCATAGATACAATTCGTGCTGTCTTGATATATGGACCAGATGCCGGTCAAGTGGATGAATTTTGCGATAATGCCGTAAAAAAACTTAATATAGAGAAAGATAATTTATTCGCACTGGATTGTGATGATTGGCGCGATAAAGAAGAGGCATTATTCGCAGAAAGTTGCACGCCATCCATGTTTGGCGGACGTAAAATGGTGATTTTATCAAATGCGGGTGATTCCGTTGCCAAAGATATTGCGGGTTTAATATCGCATTCTGGATTATGTGCAACCGTAATTGTAACCGCGGGCGATTTGCGTGCGGGTGGTGGGTTGCGCTCTTTGTTTGAAGGGGGGGATAACATCGCAGCATTACCGTGTTATACTGATGATGCGCGTTCGTTGGCGACATTGATACGCAAAGAATTATCTGCGGATGCGGGAATAGAACAAATTACACCAGATGCAATGTCATATATGACATCACATTTGGGTGGCGACAGGGGAATTACACGTGGATTCTTGGCAAAAATTGCGTTGTATGTTGCTGATAAAAAAATAATAGAACTGGAAGATGTAGAAAAATGTCTGCCAGATACAGGCGCGGCAGATATAGATGATTTTTTATATTCGCTGACTGCGGGGTATGTAACACAAACGATGCAGGCATTGGACAGATTGTTATATGATAATGCAGAACCAAATATGTTGGTGCGTATGTTGGATGCACATTTCAAGAAATTATTAACGGCGGTGGTTGATGGACAATTACCACGCTTGTTTTGGAAGGTTGCAGATAAATTTAATCGTGCGATTAAATTCTGGTCGCCAGATGATATAACCGCGGTTTTGGTGCGATTAAACGAATTGGAAAAGCAAATGCGTACAACTGGTATGCCACCAGATATATTATTGCGTGATTTTTCGTTAAAATTGGTCGCACGTGCGGCAAAAATGTCAATAAAACAAAGGAATTAAAATATGTTGTCATCTGTATATGCCCCAAAAGATTTTAAGCGTTTGCGTGCATCTGGTGATTTGGTTGCACGGTGCTTTGATTTTATCACACCGCATATCAAGGCTGGTATTTCAACAGGTGAAATAGACAGAATGGTTGCAGAATTCTTGAAAGAAAATGGCGCACGTTCATCTGATTTGGGATATCATGGTTATCCGAAACATATTTGTACATCTGTAAATGATGTTATTGTTCATGGCATCCCCAGGGACGATGAAATATTAAAAGACGGTGATATCGTTAATGTTGATTTGACCGCAGAATACAAGGGGTTTCATGGTGATTCTTCGCGTATGTTTATGATTGGTAATGTGTCCCCGCGTGCGCGTGAATTGGTGCAAACGTGCCAAGATGCATTAAACGCGGCAATATCTATTTGTGCCCCAGGTGTTCCATTATCAGAAATTGGTAAAACCATAGAGGCGGTTGTTAAACCACATGGTTTTTCAATATCGCGTGATTTTGTTGGTCATGGTATCGGCAAGGTTATGCATGATGAACCCCAGATATATCACTTTTATGATAAAATGTGGGACAAGGTTAAAATGGTTCCTGGGTTTGTGTTTACGATTGAACCAATGATAAATACAGGTCGTCCAGAATGTAAAATTGATGCAGATGGTTGGACGGCGCGTACTGTTGATGGTGGATTATCGGCACAATGGGAACATACATTGGGAATAACCGAAGATGGTGTTGTTATCTTTACGGAACGTATGGTTTAATGACAGGGGATGATAATTTTTACAGCGGTCATCGTGCCAGATTGCGACAAAAATTTTTGGACGATAAACTGGCAGATTATGAACTGATGGAATTGTTGCTGGGGTATGCGATACCACGGCGTGATGTCAGACCATTGGCGCGTGCGTTGATGAAAAAGTTTGGTGGTGTGTACGGGGTGTTTACCGCATCGCGTGATGAATTGTTAAAAATGCCTGGGATGGGCGAAAATTCCGCGACTTTTATCAAGGTTATACATCAAATAATGCTGTTGGGGTATAAACAAAAACTGGATGAAAAACCAATATTTTTTAATCAGCAATTATTGATAGATTTTTGCAAGTTGTCGTTAAGTGGTAAAAATATAGAAGAATTTCACATAATGTATTTGGACAAAGATATGCGATTGTTGGCAACAGATGTTCACAGTCGTGGTACAAATACATGGTCGGCTGTTTATCCACGTGAAATTGTAAAACGTGTTTTAGAATTAAATGCAATGTCTGTTGTATTGTTGCATAATCATCCTGTGTCTGGATTATCATTCTCAAGACCGGATGTAGATATGACTAAACAAATAATAAAAATGTTACAGGCAATAGATGTGCGATTATATGACCATTTTTTGGTATCTGGTGGCAAGGTTCATTCAATGCGCAGTATGTTATTGCTAGAATAATTTGCTGACATCACAAATTTCACCCATTTCGCGTGATTGTGTTTCTATTATTTTGTTGTTGCGTAATTCATAAATTGTTTTGTATGCCACGGTTGGTGTATCCCATGTGTCTTCCCATGGGCGTGCAATTTGTATAATTTGGAATTTTGGTTGAAATACAAATCTGAATTTACGCAGTGCGCAATCTGCGCCTTCGCTGGTTGTAAAATCGTTGGGCGTTATGTCAATATATCCAGCACTTGTGCGCAGTTCTATTTTGTATTCATAATAAAAATGCGCTGTTCCATTTTCGTTTAATGTGCGGGTTATTCTGTCGGGAATATCATCTGAATTTATATCGCGGTAAAATACATCTATGCGACTGATGCCACCATCAAATTCGTCTGTATCGTATGTTTGTGCGGAATCTGCGCGTCCTAAACCATCATCAAAACCAGATTGTTCGTTTTCTGTTTCAATTATTTGTGTTGGTGATGACACGCCAACAGATTGGGTTTCGTTACTGTTTTTATTGACCAGTAAATAAATCATCGCACCCATAACGATAACTGTCAAAACTATCAGAATTACTAATTTAATATCGCCATGTTGATTTCGCATTTATAAATTCCTTTTATTGTACTTCTTGAATTTTTCCAGGCCTGTAACCTTCTTGCTGTTTAATACGTTCCGCCATTTTTCGCAGTTGTGCATCGGTCAGTTTTGACATTGGTGTATCAACGGACACACCGACATATCGTGCAACTTTGTTTGCGTATGATTGTGGGTTATTACCATCGGATGCCGGCGCATAACGTTTCATTGCACCACGAATGGTTTTGTTTTGATAGTTTTTTGTCTTTAATAGATTAATCAGTGCCTGCATACCGGCTTCTTCGGATGCATATACAGCAAATCCGCCAGCACTGCCAATTGCATCACGTTGACCAACAAATCGTATGTTCCCAGGGTTGTTATTAAGCCATGAACGACTGCCACTGCTACTGCCACCAATTTTATCATATTGTGTTCCATCTGGACGGGTGTATCTAACAGAATTTTTGTGTTTGTTTTCACGTGCGGAAATTGCTGCATTGTTTTTGTTTGTTGTGATGGTTAATTGTGGTGCAGAATTATTAACATCGCCGGCACGGTACAATGGTGCATCAGAATATGGTGTTTCATATAATGCCCCAGAATCATAAATATTAAATTCTTCGTACGTTTCGTTTTCGCCGTGCTTTGACAGGTTTTCTTTGCGCAGATTAACCATTGTTTGGATTTCTGATATTTCTATTGTAATAGAATCGCAACGAAACAGATTGTCGCCATAAATTGTATTTATTATTGGACCTGCGGCACTTAAAATACCAAAAATCAATGTCAAATTGCGCAAATTTGTGAACAAGTCGTTTTTTGCGCCGCGTATCAATGATATACCCCATCCAAATAATAAAACAGCCGTTATACAAGTAATTATAACCCATGCATATTCTGCAAATGTTTGGAAACTGCGGGCGATACAAAATGGATCTTCTAGATATAAAAAATTACTGTCAGCACCCAGAACATTAAATCCTGAATTTTGCAATAATCTGACAGAAATGTCCAAATCCAGTGGTTCCATTATTTATCATTTTTTTCCTGCCGCATTGGTAAAGAATCCTGGGATTGAAAAGTCTTCATCGTTTGCGGCAATCCCAGCCCATCCGAATAAATCACCCATCAGGCCTGTTTCGTTATTTTTGGCCTTCTTAAAAGGCAATATATTTTTTAGTCTGCCAATTTTGCCTTGGGTTTGTGGTTTTGGGGTGGGAATAACAATTTTATCTTCGGTTTCGGCAAATTCTGTTGCCAGTTGTTCCAGTGTGATATCGTCGTCTGTATTTGTTATTTCTGTGTGGTTGTCGCCGGGTGTATCAGGCTGTGTGTTGTCTTCATCTGTATCCAGCACTTTATCTTCGCGTAATGGCGCCATACTTTCCAATAATTGTTCCAATGTTTTTTCTGTATCCCGTGTTACAGGTGCATATTCGGCAATAGGGTCGTCGGCTTGTTCAATGATAATTTCTGTACTTGATACCACAGATTGAACAACAGGTTCTGTATTTGGAATATCTGTATCTGGTTCAGACATATCAGGTGTGTCTGAATCAGGGGATTTAACGGATAACACAGACAATATCGGCACCACTGGTGTGGCAGGGGGGGG
>CAMOFE010000032.1 GCA_946613195.1 uncultured Alphaproteobacteria bacterium | reverse complement strand
ATCCTTTGGTTATTGCAACCGTGTGGGTTCAAGTCCCACTATCCCCACCAAGATTAAATATCGCATGCCACAGCATGCGATTTTTTTAATGCACCCATAAATCTTTGATGCGTTTGTTTTTAATGTGGATTATAAATTTGTCCACCTGCATATGAACATCTGTCAAACTATATCCTGTTTGTGTTGCGCCATGTTCTGGATTGTCTTTTTCTGCAACATAGAACACATTGCCGCACGCATCAGTAATCTGATAGATATCAAATGTTCTGTATGTTTGTACAAATTGTTTTGTTACTTGCGTTTGTTTTTTACCTGACGACATATTTTGCACCATTTAACCTTTGTTCCCATCCTTGTTTTTTGATAACCACAGACCAATCAAAATCTGGGTGTCGTTTCATTTCTGTTATAATTTCAGATTCAGAATAAAAATCTGTTAATTTTATATCTTTATTTTTTGTGCTGTGAAACTCAACGCGTTTGTTCCCACGCATAGAAATAATTTTCATTAAATCAGATAATGGCGGAACATTACTGATTCCCAACAATTCTGCAATCAAACGCGGATAATATTTATCATCTGTTGCGAAATCAGAATCGTAAAAACGAAAAAAATTAAATATCGCAACAAAGTCTTGTTTTAACAATTCTTGGACCGCGTTGTATTGTCCAGATGATTCCAAACTTTGCTTTTTATCATATAACTTGCGCAATTTTCGTAAGATATGCAATGTTTCTGATTTGTCGTCTGGTGGCAACGACCATATTAATCTGGGCCAATTTTTACAATTTAATATATCAACCCCACGATGATATTTTTTATGCAGACGACTAAACAATAAACCTGTTTTTACAGACGACAAATTTATCGCATCCAATATTTGTGCGAATTCGTACCAAGTATTACGTAATCGCTGGTTCGTTATATATAACGAATTATTCTGAAAACCGCCCGCATCAACAATAATACCACGACTGGTGTTTCGCCATCCGCGTATATCATGTGATTCTATAAAATCGCGTCTGGACGAAAACAAACCGCGCGTTTTTTTATTAGTGTGCCTGTCGTCTATAAATTTTGTTAATACATATGCATCGTCATTATTGCCAACACGCGCGATAAATGGTCGTGCCGCCCGTCCGTGTGGCAACCGATAATACATTGTAAAATAATTTTGTGGTTCAACATCTGCACCGTGTTGAATGTTTCCATCTGAATCATAAAAGCGCGCCAATTTATCCGGGCTTAAATCAATAAAAGTCAACAGTGCATACGAATATGTACCAATATCCAGGCGCGTACAATGCTTAAAAGTTCCAGAATCAAAATATTGCACATCTATGTCATATCGCGATAAAACCCGCACCAGTTCGTGCTTTAACCAATCACAAGAATCTTGGAATGTGTGCCAATCCAACGCGTAACCATTTGCCGGACACAAATACGATATTTTCTGGGCAAAATTTGCGAACACAGAATCAACATTTTTTGTTGTACTGGCACGTTCTGATTTATCAACCCCGGCCAACATATCATATGGTAACGCCCCGATACGTGGGCCGTGTCCATAAATCATAGCGCGTGTAATATCGCCAGAATTAACCAATCGCTTACGTGCAATATGCAGAATATTATTTGATATTACATTGTTTTTCATACGCATTTTATAGCACATATTTACAAAATGTAAATTTATTTTTGACAAGTGCTATATATTGATGTATTCTGTGGCAGTCAAAATGTAGTTTTGGATGAGTAGCTCAGTTGGTTAGAGCATCACGTTCACATCGTGGGGGTCGTTGGTTCGAGTCCAATCTCATCCACCACCAATTTTCGTTATCGCGCGCAACGCATTGAAAAATTTAGCCCACACTTTTTATTGTGCGGGCTTAAAATTTTTTACCTTAATCCTTTGGCGCGACAACACGCGGTTGCAGCACCACGCCAATCAGAATATTCTGTGCCGGGGCTGCGTAAATCTTGCCATGCCGCCCATCCATTGCATTTCTGGGTCGCACCAGTGCCTGTGCATTTAACATATCGCCGCAATGAACATGTTGTGGTTGATACCTTGCCGGTATCGGTTGTACATCTGACGACAACATTTTGATTTTTTGCGTCGCCCCGCCCCAATTCTTTGGACGAAACCAGTTGATACGCAGATGCGCCACCCGCAACAAAAACGGACAACATAACAGAAAATATAATCTTTCGCATTTTTACCCCCTGTCCTTGTATTTATACTGGATTGCTTCATTTTACTCGCAATGACAAAAGAGAGAACGCTTTGTCATCCACCACAATCTATAATTATATTATACGAATTTCCAGATAAAAACACAACCTGTTTTCATTGGGAAAATAAACACCCCATTTGGGGCGTTTCGTTAATCTATATTAGAACATTCACAGAACCCTTCGTTCGTATCACAACGTGAAATTGTTCCTTCGCTGATGAAATAGCCCTGGGCGTGCAGGCATGCGGGGCAAACCTGGGGTGCTTCGGTTCCGATGTGCCACATACCACAATTTGTGCAACGCCACATAACAATCTTGTCTTGCTTGAACAATGTTCCATTTTCAATTGCATCAATCAATGCACGATAACGCGATTCATGGTAACGTTCGGCATATCCGATATTCTTGAATATTTCCGCGATTGCATCAAAACCTTCTTGGGCGGCAATTTGTGCAAATTTTGGATACATTTCTGTATTTTCTTCGTGTTCGCCGAATGCGGCTGCTTTCAGATTTTCCAATGTTGTGCCGATTTTGCCCGCTGGGAAAGATGCAGTTATTTCAATATCACCACCTTCTAAAAACTTAAACAAGCGGGATGCGTGTTCTTTTTCTTGGTCTGCTGTTTCCAAGAAAATTTTTCCGATTGCCTGGAATCCTTCGTCTTTGGCGCGGGATGCGAACATAGTATAGCGATTGCGTGCCTGGGATTCGCCGGCAAATGCGATTAACAGATTTTTTTCGGTTTGTGTACCTTTTAATGATGTTGCCATTTGTTTTTTCTCCTGTTGGGTTAAAAATTATTTGTTCGCAAAATGCTAGCAGAACGAACCTAAAAAATCAAAGTATATTTTCAACAAAACAGTGTGGCGCAGATAGGTTTGATTTACTTATGATTGATTAAGAACTCCGTTTTTACAAACAAACTGCGCCACATAACAAAAAAATAACCATCGGAAAATTCAGATGGTTGGAGTTTCGTAGCAATAGCCAAGTATTGTACGCCTTATTCAATGTATTCGGCGTCCTCCAACCCGGTGTTGGAGATTTTTCGTCTTATCTGACGCTTGACCTGGGCTACGACACCCACCGACAGAACACCCATCGGCATTTTATATTATACAATAAAATACATGGAATTCAACTATTTTTGCCGTTTGTTCATATTTTTGCGTTCAACCGCGTGTATCAGTTCAATGTTTTTATCAAACAGCGCAATTCCCAAAAATGCGCGCGCCTGTTCCAGTGTTGTTCCATAGCCCCACATTGTACCATTATCTGTATCATATTTTGCAACAATCATTGGCGACATTTGTTTAATTATAAATGGACCATAGCAATTATTGCCAACCGGCACAGCATTATAATACTGAAACAAAGTATTTTCTGTACGATTCAATTTTTCCAGTAACACAAATTTTTTATCGCGAACAACCTGGATTGGCATATCCAATTTATCTTGCACACGCCAAAAGCCCGCCACAAACGCCAAATCAGATATATCATAATCACGCACGGGGACAAACGTACCATCGCCGCGTACAGCCATAACGCCCGCATACGAATCACGCAACCACGCAGCAGATTTTTCACGCGTTATTTTATATTCATCCATCGGATTTGTATAGCATTGTGCAATCATTATTTAACCCCTAAAAACATTTTTTCAATCGCGGCAACCAGTTCCGGTATTCCAATGCGTCCTGCGGCACTGATTGCGATAATTTCTGGTTTCTTTTTGCGACCAAACGATTTACGAAACGCAGTCATTTTTTCATTCATTTCTTCATCAGTAATCGCGTCAATTTTATTTATTACAACCATTTCGGGTTTACCAACCAGACCACCACCGTATGAATCCATTTCGTGTCGGATGGCGTTGTAACGCACCGCCCAATCTGGTTCTGTACCATCAATTACATGCAAAATCATTTTTGTGCGTTCAGCATGCCCCAAGAATCTGTCACCCAGACCAACACCGGTATGCGCCCCCTCTATTAACCCAGGCAAATCCACCAAAACAAATTCACGATTGTGTGCATACATAACCCCCAGTTGCGGATTCAATGTTGTAAATGGATAATTCGCAATCTTTGGACGCGCCGATGTAACCGCCGACAACAGTGTTGATTTACCCGCATTTGGTAACCCAACCAGACCAATATCCGCAATCAGTTTCAATCGTAATACAACTGTTCTTTCTTCGCCCGGCAGACCATCATTTGCCTGGCGCGGGGCGCGATTTGTGGGACTCTTGAAATGCAGGTTTCCCCACCCACCGTTTCCACCACGTGCGGCACGATATTCCATACCATCTGAATTCAAGTCCGCATATTCAATTTCTTCATTTTCTGACAAAATAACTGTACCTGTTGGCACAGGTAATACCAATGTTTCACCAGAAACCCCAGTACGCATACGACCCATACCGTTCTGACCACGTTGTGCGGCAAAATTTGTTTTATAACGATAATCAATCAGGGTATTTACATTTGGCACAGCGCGAAAGACTATATCGCCACCACGACCGCCATCGCCACCGTTGGGACCACCAAATTCAATATATTTTTCGCGCCGGAAAGTCGCGGCACCATTGCCACCATCACCTGCTTTGATATGAATTTTCGCTTTGTCCAAGAATTTCATTTTTTTACCTTTTGTGATAATTATAACTAATAAACTTGCAATTTCCACATCAAAGATTTATAATTATTTTACTGCGTATGCAGCGATGATTCTGAACCCATTGCGGAATAGTCGTTTTGGACCCGGGGGCGGTACCCGGCACCTCCACCAATAAAAATATGGGGGGTGTTTTAGTTTCGACAGGCGAAATAAAGGCATCTGGCTGAATCCGACATGGTGTCGTAAAAAACCAACTAAAAACTGAATGGCGATAGAATCGCTGCGAACGACAATGTTCGCCTTGCAATGGCTGCCTAAGATGGCACAGAATATGACCGGCAATTGTTGGTTGTATTCATTTTAGCAATTGCGGGGTACGCCGGGTACCTGGCACCAGAAACCCGGCAACTTAATCATTTAATAAAAAATAAAAAGGAAGAAAAATGTTTGGGAAAGTAAAAAAAGTATTCTTTAACGGTGTATTTTGCGTTTTGTATGTGTCTTTTGTAGCACAATTGGTTTATGTACTGGGCTGGTCTGGCACAACAGAAAGCATGGTATTTGGCCTGGGACTGTTATCATTAGAATGGTTGATTTTAATTGCAGCGCGTTATTTATCAAAACGCAGCAGCAGTGGCGCCCAACACAACGGCAACAACTTTCGCCGCCGTTAAAAAAATCGCCCAAATGGGCGATTTTTATTGCTTGTTAATGGTTCCATAAAACACCATTGCATTTTTTTCTTGCCTTTGTTTTATAAATTTTTCTATACTTGCAAATGAATCCAATAGGAATTGGGTTCGGGGCTGTGAGAAGCCGTTACAATCTGGTGCGAACAATAATTCGATTCGTGCTGTTATGATGTTTCCCGACTATGTCAATTCGGGACGATGTATGTTATGTATAATAAACAAACATACAAAATCATTGTTGTATAATTTTCTCAACACCCCGACCGCTGATTTCCGTTGGCGGCGTTTATTTTATATCATTGGGGGCAATAGAGATATGAGAATATTTGTACAATGTAAACGCTTGCAGGTTGCGGATTGTCGGTTATTGGGAAAATCCATTTGTCATCGCGGGTCTGTGCGGAATGTGCAGAATAGCGATGCAGTGCGCACACCGTGCGCGGCATTATTGACTTGGTTGGGGTCATTCGTTCGCAATAACAAAAGAATTAAATTATTTTTTGCCCTGTGCCTTATGCCTTGTGCCCTGTGTGTTGGCACCGCACACGCATATACCAACTTTGATTGTGGCACGAATAAATTCTGCGTTAAAACGACCGAATTGGCGGCGGATACAACTTTTAATTTCTCAATTTCCGCCAGGGGAAACTTTACCGTTGATTGGGGCGATGGGTCGGCGGTACAAACAATCAACCGCACAAATACAACCAGTACAACATATTCGCACAAATACACCACCGCGGGTACATATATAATAAAATTCAATGGCACCGCAACGGCATATAATACAGATACAGGCGTATCCGCAATCGGTTTCAGAAACAATAGCCGTGTTAAACAAATAGAGGGGTCGTTGGGGGCATTATTCCCAACAATACAAAGCACTCAAAACCCAGGGTTTCGTTATGCGTTTGCTGGCTGCACCAGTCTGGTTGGTTCAATCCCAGATAACCTGTTCAATGGAATCACAGGTCAACCGCGTGCATGGATGTTTGCAAATCTGTTCCAGGATTGCACCAATTTATCAGGCGAAATACCAGAAACTTTATTTCAGGGCATAAACGGCGCACCAAAAGTTGGCACATTTTCCAGTACATTCAAGAACTGCTCATCTTTAACTGGTGAAATTCCTGAAAACTTGTTTTCTGGCATATCTGGTTCACCCCAGAATTATGTTTTTGCAGATACTTTTTATAACTGCCAAAATTTAAGTGGTCAAATCCCAGAAAGTTTATTCGGCGGATTAAATGGTGCACCTGCACAATGGATGTTCAGAGATACATTTTTCAATTGTATCAGATTAAACGGCAATATACCAAATAATTTATTCGGTAATATACAAGGTGCAGCCAATACAGGTATGTTCGCACGTACATTCAAGAATTGCAGTAACCTATCGGGTTACGTCCCCAGCAGTATATATTCCGGCATTACCAATGTGAATACTGATGGTATGAAAGAGGTGTTTTATGGTACCAACCTGGCAACATCTTGTCCAACACAACAAATAACCACCGGCTGGGAA
>CAMOFE010000031.1 GCA_946613195.1 uncultured Alphaproteobacteria bacterium | reverse complement strand
CAACTGGACCGTATGCGCCACAGTGCAACGCGTGCCATGCTGGAAGAACGCGATGTTGTTGTGGTGTCATCTGTATCATCTATTTATGGTTTGGGGTCGCCAGAACAGTATTCTGGGATGCGTCTGGTGTTTGCCCCGGGCGATAAAATATCAATGCATGATGCGATACGCGCATTGGTTGATATTCAATATAAACGCAATGATGTCGCGTTTGACAGGGGGGATTTTCGTGTGCGTGGCGATACACTGGATATATTTCCATCGCATTCCCAAGACCGCGCATGGCGACTGTCTTTTTGGGGCAGTGAAATAGAAGAAATCTGGGAATTTGATACATTAACAGGCGCAAAATTACAGCAACTGTCGCGGGTTGTGGTGTATCCAAATACGCACTATGCAACGCCAATGCCAACAATATTACAGGCAATTGGGGAAATTAAGCAAGACCTGAAAGAACGATTGGATTATTTTCACAATAATATGAAATTACTGGAAGAACAGCGTTTACGCGAACGTACATACTTTGATATTGAAATGATGGAGAGTACAGGTACTTGTCGCGGTATTGAAAACTATTCCCGGTATTTAACAGGGCGCGCCCCTGGCGAACCGCCACCAACTTTGTTTGAGTATTTACCACGTGATGCAATTTTATTCATTGATGAAAGTCATGTAACCGTGCCGCAAATTGGCGCAATGTCGCGTGGCGACCGCGCCCGCAAAGAGACATTGGCACAATATGGTTTTCGTTTGCCGTCTTGTGTTGATAATCGTCCACTGACATTTGATGAATGGGATTCAATGCGACCACAAACCATATTTGTATCTGCAACCCCGGGACCATGGGAACTGGACCAATCTGGCGGAATTGTTTCAGAACAAGTTATTCGTCCAACAGGACTGTTAGACCCAGAATGTGAAGTGCGCCCAACCACGCACCAGGTGGATGATTTGCTGGATACATTAAAAAAGATAACTGGACGTGCGCTGGTTACTACATTAACCAAGAAAATGGCAGAACAATTAACAGATTACTTGAACGAAAATGGGGTGCGTGCAAAATACTTGCACAGTGATATTGAAACACTGGAACGCATAGATTTATTACGTGAATTGCGCATGGGTAAATTTGATGTGCTGGTTGGAATAAACCTGTTGCGCGAAGGGTTGGATGTGCCAGAATGTGAACTGGTTGCGATTATGGATGCAGATAAAGAAGGATTTTTGCGTTCAACACGTTCGCTGATTCAGACAATTGGTCGTGCGGCGCGTAATGTAAATGGGCGCGTGATTATGTATGCAGATACAATCACAGAATCTATGCGGGCGGCGTTGGACGAAACAGCGCGGCGACGTGAAAAGCAGATGAAATATAACACTGAACATGGTATAACACCAAAAACAGTGCAAAAAGCGATATTTGATGAAGTTGGCGAAAAATCTGAAAAAACAGATAAAAAGCGCAAATTCGTTTACACATCCAGCGGTGTTATGGATGCAGAAACATTGCGACGTGATATTAAAAAATTGCAAAAGCAAATGCGTGATGCCGCAGAAAATTTGGAATTTGAGCGCGCAGCAGAAATTCGTGATGCAATTCACAAAATGCAAGATGATTTATTATTATTGGAGTAAAATATAATGAGCACAGAGCACAATTATTTTTGTCGTGATGTAAATGAAATGCGCGCGTTCGCGCGTGAATTTGCGCATACACTGCATGCGCCGGTATGCGTTGCATTGCATGGTGATTTGGGTATGGGAAAATCCGAAATTGCGCGCGCAATAATTCAAGAATTGCGTGGAAATGATACTGTTGTCCCCAGTCCTACATTTACAATTGTGCAATCGTACGACGGTATATCGCACTTTGATTTATATCGCGTGAATGATGAATCAGAACTGACAGAAATCGGTCTGGATTATGCATTACAAAACGATATAACATTAATTGAATGGCCTGAAATTGCAGAACATATATTGCCACAATACACAATACACATTTATATAACCGCCAACGACCCCGGCCGCAAGGTGGTTGTTAAACAGTAGAGAATAATGTTAATTGTACCTAAAAAACATCGCCCGGTTGGGCGATTGTTTTTTATCCGTTTATTTCTACTTCGTCAATGTATTGGCGACTGACGGATTCCATTTTTACAGGCCGAAATTCAGGTGATACGATTGCATCACTGTCATCTTCGGGTAAAATTGTTATCATTTCTTGTTTTGGTGTGGTGTCGGCGCGCACAGTGCTGTATGAACTGATGCGGTATTTAGAACGGAAACGTTCGGGTATGTTTATATAATCCCCAGGGTTTATATCGTCTGAATCAATACTGCGCGGTGATGCAGATGATGCGTATCGTCCGCGCATATTGTATATTGGGCGAATAAAGTCTGTGGATGCACCGCGCACCACACGTGCCGCCCCAGATGCATTTAATTCCATAATTCGCATTGCGCGTTCATTTACCCCGTCGGGCATCAATCGCACCAGACCGTCAATTCCAACATAACCACTGGGGTCTAACAGATATGCCGCCGGTGTTGTCTGGGAATACAGCATTCCAATTGCCAGGTTTGTTGCATCATACGCAAATGTTGCCAGACGTGATGGTGATGCACCGGTCATTTCAGTATATGCGCCGGCAAACACCGCATTTGTTTCTGGTAATGCAGGATATTTTGCACCATACATTGTTATATCGTTTGCCAATGTCGCACTGTCCCACATTGCAGTACCATAAAAACGTACCGTTCTGGAATCAACGCCATAATATCGCAAGAAAGATGCCATAGATTGTGAATCATCTGCCGCGCCCAAGAATAATACCGCATCATATGGTACATCCCCCAGCGTATCATTCTTGGCAATGTTATTTAATTGTTTGTTCAAGTCGGCTTTTTCTGATGCGGACAGACTTTCATTTGTCAGTATATCAGACAGAACTTCGCGGGCGCGATCGTTTGCAACCTTGCGCGCAGAATACAATGCCGCATCCATTGCAACAGACTTTATATATTCAGAATTTTTTTCCATATAATACAAAATTCCCGCAACAGACATATTGTACATACCCACAGCAGACCCCGCCACCGCCGCCATTGTGCGACCAGAATTTGTATCAGGTGCAATTATTGCCACTCGACGAACATTGTCGCGCGACATTTCTTTGACAATTTCTTCTACGCTGTTTGTGGGCATCAATGCCATTGTCATAACACCATCACCAACGGCGGTTTCATCAGATGTAAATGATAATACTGGCAGATTTTGCGGCTTGGCATTACGCAGCATTCGGGCATTATTTGCAAACAACGGTCCAATTATAATTTCTGGATTATTTGCCAATGCGGTTTGTATGGCCACAGACGGATTTGTCCCGGTATCATAAAATGACACCGCCAGACCGCGTGGCGCATTTTTTAATATCGCCATTT
Source organism: uncultured Alphaproteobacteria bacterium (assembly GCA_946613195.1). Taxonomy (GTDB): domain Bacteria; phylum Pseudomonadota; class Alphaproteobacteria; order Rs-D84; family Rs-D84; genus Enterousia. The sequence goes on along the minus strand of CAMOFE010000031.1, from coordinate 4,249 downwards.
CAATACTGTTGCGGATTCCACGCGCAATTTGTGCAGAATTACCACTGGTGGGTAATAACACCGCCATTGTATGTTGTGAAGAATCAGCCCCATATGATGTGCCATAACGGTATGTACCGTATTGCATTTGTGCCGGCGATTTTGGCGTGGTGTCCGCATATTCCGGAAACCATGCACGTCTGTCGGATGCGCATCCTGCCAATGTTGCGATAATTGATACCACTGATAAAATTCTGAATATACGCATTGAAAATCCCATTCTTTTTTATTATTCTACTACAAAAGGATTCAGAATGCAATCAGGGCTTTACATTATTGGTACACCAATTGGAAATTTATCTGATATGTCGCCGCGTGCGATTGATGTTTTGCGCAAATGCGACATTGTCGCCGCCGAAGATACGCGCGTGTTTGGCAAGTTGGCGACACATTTTGATATAAAAACACCCCGCCTGTCTTGTCATGAGCATAACGAGAGGGAAGTTATTCCGAACCTGATTGAAAAAATGTTAAATGGCGCATCTGTCGCATTCGTATCAGATGCAGGAATGCCAGGTGTGTCTGATCCAGGGTTCAGAATTGTGCGTGCGGCGCGTGCGGAAAAAATTCCTGTATTCGTTGTCCCAGGACCCACGGCTGTTATATCTGCACTGGTTTTATCAGGTTTTCCAACAGACAGATTTACTTTTTGTGGGTTTGTAGATGAAAAGAAACTGCGCGATGATAACAAAATTCGGCACACTATTGTTTATTATGAAAGCCCAAATCGTGTTATGGCGACAATTGCGGCAATGGCACGCATTATGCCAGAACGACAAATCGCAATTGTGCGTGAAATTACAAAAATTCACGAAGAAACCATTATTGGATATCCATCTGAACTGGTAAATATCACGCCACCACGTGGGGAAATTGTTATCGTTGTTGCGCCCGCCCCAGAACATAAAATGACAGATGATGAAATCGCAGAAATCGTTAATGATATTGCACACAGTTCAACCAAGGGTGGGGCGACCGAATTGGCAGCGCGTGCAGGCATATCAAAAAAGGAAGCGTATAAACGAATGCTGAACAAGGAATAAAAAATGATAAAATTTGTTGGCAGTTTTGATACTATATCTTCTTTACCAAAAACAACATTCCCAGAATATGCATTTGTTGGGCGCAGTAATGTCGGAAAATCATCACTGATAAACGCAATCGTTGGTGCGCCAATTGCGCGTACATCAAATACCCCGGGTCGTACACAATCTATTAATTTATTTAATCTGGACGACAGAATAATGATTGTGGACCTGCCTGGATATGGTTATGCGCGCGTGTCGCGGGAACGCGCGATTGCGTGGGTTGGACGATTGGAACAGTATTTGTTAAATCGTGCATCTTTGCGTCGCTTGTTCATATTGATTGATTCGCGTATCGGGCCACGTGATTCTGATTTAGATTTAATGGATTTTTGCGATGCAAATGCAATAGCGTACCAGATTGTTTATACCAAAAAAGATAAACGTGTGCGTGAATCAGAACAGATAAAACTGTCGCATGAAAATCATGGTGCAATGGCAGCAGAAATTTTAGAAACATCCGCAGAAAAAAAGATTGGTATTGAAAGTCTAAGGAAAATAATTGGTATCAAATAAAAACATTTTTTACGCCAGTAATCCGTCCCGTATATCTGATGCGCTGTGGCATATTTTGTCTGGTGCAGATTTAGAAAACACACTTGTTTTTTTACCCAGTCGTCGTGCCGTGCGTGGTGTGGAACAAATGTTGGTTAAACAGGTTGGGCACGCTGTATTATTGCCAAAAATGGTTGCACTGGGCGAAGGGCCTGATTTCCCAGATGATGATATTGATGATGATTCAGATGTTGTATCAGATACAATGCGTGTAATAGTGTTGGCAAAATTATTGTCCGCAGATGCAAATATCGGCACGATTGCAAATGCATTTCCGTTGGCGCGTGATTTGGTGCGGATGACAGATTATCTGGAAAATGAAGGGGTAAATATATCTGATATAGATTGGAATAGTATGGTTGATGATAAATTTGCCACACATTTTCAGCACAAGGCAAAAATATTAAACATTTTGTCAGATATTATGCCAAAAATATTTGCGGATAAAATTACGCGTACGGCGCGCCGTAACGCAGACATCAGAAAATGGATTGATATTATTCGTGCGCCAAATTCACCGTATAAAATGGTGGTTGTGTGTGCATCCACCGCCAGTGTGCCTGCAACAGCAGATTTAATGGTGGCGGTGGCGGGCTTGGCAACAGGTCGTATAATTTTGTCTGGGAAAATAAATGGACGCGATAGTGATTTTGTTTTACCAACAAATCCATATAACGCGGAATATAAATTTTTGTCGCGAATTGGTTGCGATATAGATGATATCACAGAAATTGATGTTGGTTCATCTGAAACTATTGATTTTATGAATGTCGCGTTTAGTAATGATTTTGCGGTGCATGCAGATGAATCAGGAATTCGGCACTGTAAATTAATTGAATGTACCCGCGAAGCGACCGAGGCCACCGTGGTTGCAGAAATCACCACGCGCGCCAAAGAAAATAAAAAATCTGTTTTGGTTATAACACCAGATGCGGCGGGCAATCAACGTATTGCGTCTGCATTTGCTGCGCGCGGAATTGTGGGGGATTTTTCTGGTGGTATGCCCGGCTCAATGACAATTCCTGGTCGTGCAATCTTGAATATGTTTGACGATTTTATTGAACACGGTGATGATTTATTTATGCGGTTTTATCGTGCATCTAAAAACGATTTGTTCCAGACAATTATAAATATCATTGATTCGCATGAATATAATTTTGCGCCAGAAATTGATTTATCAGATGATAATTTAATTCCTATAATATGCGCGTTGCGCGAAATGTCTGAATCTGTATTGTCGGCCGGCATAGAACTATCTGTATCTGATGCACGCGCATTGGTTATGGATGCAATATCGGGTGTGTCTGTACGTGGGAAAATGGCGGATGCACCAGATGCGGTTGTGTTGGGTACGATTGAATCGCGTATGCAAACCGCAGATGTTGTAATCTTAACAGGATTAAATGATGGAATGTTCCCGGCGCGTGGATATGAAAATGCCTGGTTGCCACGACAGGTGGCTGAAAAAATTGGCCTGCCATCACCCGATAGAAAAGTATCTTTGATGTCTTTGGACTTTATGAATTTATCGTGTGGTGCTGATGTGTATTGGGTGCGCAGTCGTGTATCTGGCGGTGTACAAACCACAGAATCGCGTTTTATATCACGTGTGTTGGCGCGTGCAAAAAAAATAGAAACTGCGGATGATATAGTATGCGCTGTACGCAAATATGATGATGTTGAATCGCGCCCGCTGAACAAGTCATCGTTTGCGCCACCACCAGATTGGTCAGATGTTTATGTAACAGAACTGGAAAAACTGATACATAATCCGTATGTGTTTTATGCTTCGCACATATTAAAACTGCGTCCGCGTGATGATTATTGGTTGTCGCCTGATGCACGTACATTTGGTAACTTGGTACATGATGTTGTTGAACATGTAGGCACATCAGATGCAGATACTTTGGTAAAAATGATGGATGCGCGCGCGTTAGAAAAGTTAAGCGCAAGCAGTGTTCAATTTTATTTCTGGCATAAACGATTTGTGGAAATCGCGCCTGTAATTGCGGCAGAGATGGCACGTTTTACAAATGCAAAATCAGAAATAGGTGGCTGGGTACAAATCGCTGGTCGCCGTGTTCGCGCCCGTGCAGACCGTGTATGGCCAGGCGGGGTGATGGATATTAAAACAGGTTCCGCCCCCAGCAGAACCCAACTGCAAAACGGCACAATGCCACAATTACCGTTAGAGGCATATATGTTGCAATCTGGCGGTTTCCCTGTACAATCGATTGGCGCACCAGTAATGAGATTCTTGCAGTTAAAAAACAATGATGTTCGTGTAATTGAATACGATGCAGGGGACACCGCAGAAATGATAAATGCCGCAATTAATAAAACAACAGAAATAATAAATATGTATTCTGCCGGTGGCGCGACATATGAATATCGTGATACAAATGATGCCAAGTACCGAACATATGACGATTTGGCCCGCACACGGGATTAAGACTGTTTTAATAAACACTTGATTTTGAGAATAAATCATATATAATCAGTGTGCTTTTAATTTGTTGCGGGCATAGTACAAAGGCTAGTATGCAAGCCTTCCAAGCTTGAAATGCGGG
>CAMOFE010000030.1 GCA_946613195.1 uncultured Alphaproteobacteria bacterium | reverse complement strand
CTTGGCTGGTTTTGGAGCAACCTCAGGGTCAATCACACGTGTCAAATTAAAGAAATTCAACATTATAAATGTATTTATACGATTCCCCAGTCCCAGTTCTGCCGCAGCACTGTTCGCATCTAAAAAGAACACACGCGCACGCATACGAATTAAATGTTCCTGAACATCACGTGGCAGGTTTGCAAACGCGGCATCCGGTGTCATTGATGTATTTATCATCACTGTTCCACCATCACGCAACGCACTGAATATATCAAAACGCTGGGCAATCATAAAGTTTGATACACTGATAAAATCAGCCACCTCAACCAGATACTGGCTTTTAATCGGTTTTTCTGAAAAACGAATATGCGATGCCGTCAGACCACCAGATTTTTTAGAATCATACACCGCGTATGATTGCGGATATAAATCAGAATTTTCACCAACAATTTTTACAATGTTTTTAACCGCACCAACCGTACCGTCAGAACCAATTCCATATAAAATCGCGGTTTTTACATCGGGGTTTTGGATTGAAAAAGCAGAATCTGTTTTCAACGACAAATTGGTTAAATCATCTTCAATCCCAACTGTAAAGTTATGATGCAATTCATCGCGCATCATATATTCATAAATCGCCTTGACATCACGTGGTGTGAATTCTTTGGAACCAATACCGTAACGGCCACCATAAACTGCACAAGCATCCCCAACCACAGTCTTGACATCTTGATACAACGGTTCACCCAAAGACCCAGGTTCTTTTGTTCTGTCCAACACAGCAATACGTTTAACAGTTTTTGGCAATGCCGCCAAAAAAGCATCGCGCGGGAACGGACGATATAAATGTACCCGCAACAAGCCGAGTCCCGTTGGCAAATGTCCCAATGTTTCGGTAATGGTGTCTGCCGCACTGCCAATAACAACAATAACATTTTCGGCATTTTTATCACCAATATATTCAACCAAATGATATGCACGTCCTGTTAATTGTGCGAATTTATCCATACATTCTTGGACAATTTCTGGGGTTGCATCGTATAATGGATTTACCGCTTCGCGTCCTTGGAAATAAACATCTGGATTTTGTGCCGTACCACGAATCGTTGGTTTATCCGGACTCATCCCGCGGGCACGGTTTTCCAAAACCAATTTTTCAGGAATCATTTCCTGTAACACAGCATCCGGAATACGCGTCAGACGCGATTCTTCGTGGCTGGTGCGAAATCCATCAAAGAAATGCAAAAACGGCACGCGTGCGCGAATCGTTGCCGCATGCGCAATCGCCGCCATATCATGTGCCGCCTGGACATTATGCGATGACAGCATCGCAAAACCTGTACCACGCACAGACATAACATCACTGTGGTCGCCAAATATAGACAGCGCATGTGTTGCCAGCGCACGCGCCGCCACATGCATAACAAACGGCGTTTGTTCACCGGCAATTTTGTACATATTCGGAATCATCAACAGCAAGCCTTGGGATGCGGTAAAAGTTGTCGCCAACGACCCCATTTGCAGTGCGCCATGCATTGCGCCCGCCGCGCCCCCTTCGGATTGCATTTCAATTATCTGTGGAAACGCGCCCCAAATATTCTTTTTATGCTGAAACGACCATTCGTCCGCCAGTTCACCCATGGTTGAGCTGGGGGTAATTGGATAAATTGCCGCAAAATCAACACATCTGTACGCGACATCAGCCGCCGCCCAGTTACCATCAACAATTAATTTATCTGACATATCTTTCCTTTAACATTTTCGCACAGGCAATCATACCCCCAATTTCTGAATAAGGCAAGACATTAAAAAAATAAAAAAACGGGGGGTTTCGCCCCCGAATTTTATTACTTGTCAGAATTATCGCATGTATTTGATGAACCATCATCAACAGGTAAATCAGATTCTGATTCCGGTTCCGCATCAGACGGCAATATAGGTGTGCGCGACTGTAATTTTGACATTGCGACCACCATATCCATTGCACGCTGTAATTGATAATCACGCGCATCTTTTTCTTCGTCAGACAACTTTTCATACTCAAACCTGTCTTCGTCCGCATCATCATTCTTGGCAGATTTGTTTGTATCTTTGTCTTTGTTCTTTTTCTTGGCATCATCATTTTTCAATGAATTCTTAAAAGACGCCTCGGAATACATGCTTTCTTTCTTTTCTATCACTTCTATTTTGCTTTGCAGAACTTCTACATCGGGGGTAATACCTTCGTTCTGGATTGATTTACCAGATGGCGTAAAATAACGTGCCACGGTTATATGAATTGCCGTACCATCCCCCAGTGGTTTTTGCTGTTGTACGCTGCCCTTGCCGAATGATTGCGAACCCATAACGATTGCGCGACCATTATCTTGCAATGCGCCGGCAACAATTTCAGATGCCGATGCCGACCCGTGATTTATCAGCACCACCACAGGTTTACCATTTGTTAAATCACCCGATGTTGCATAATTACGGTCAATATCTGTTTTTTCCTTGCCACGCGTTGAAACGATTTCCCCGCCATCCAAGAACGCATCAGATACCTCTATCGCGGCGGTTAAATATCCACCTGGATTATTACGCACATCCAACACATACCCAACGACATTTTTCTTTTCCAATGATTCCAATGCTGTTTTTAATTCTTTTGCGGTTGTTGCACCAAAATCAGAAATACGAACATACCCAATTTTTGGTGTATCTTTGTCTTCTGGGTCGGCATCTTTTTGCATTTTTTCACTGAATTTTACAGATTTCACCTTGATAATAGCGCGTTTCAGTGTCAATGTTTTTGGTTCCCTGTCATCAGATACGATTGTTAATTTAACCTTGGTTCCGGGGCGGCCTTTCATTTTCTTGACGGCTTGGTTCAATGTCAAATCAAACACTTGTTCGCCATCAATATGGGTTATATAATCGCCCGCCTTAATCCCCGCCGCCGCAGCCGGTGTGTCATCAATTGGCGCAATCACGCGTACCGCGCCACGATCAGATGTAATCTGAATCCCCAGCCCGCCAAATTCGCCATGCGATTTATCGTTAAAATCCTTGAAATCATCCAGCGATAAATAAGACGAATGTGGGTCCAACGCCCCCAACATACCGTTCATTGCCGCCTCTAACATCTTTTTTTCGTCTGCTTCTTCTACAAAATTATCACGCGCAGTCTCAAAAACCAGGGCCAATTTTTTTAATTCTTGATAAATTTGTTCATCAGTTAAGTGAACAATCGGTTCTTCTTTTTTCTTATTCGGTGCCGCATCAGCAACGATTGGCACAAATAAAATCAGTAATAACAATATCTTTTTTAACATAATAAAAATCCCCTTCCCTGTAATAAAATTCCTTATGAGTATAAAGATAAAACAAAAAGCAAATTATCGCAACACGATTTTTACAAACAAAATCAAATTTTATACAAACAGTTGACAAATATATAATTGTGTACTAACATTAAAGTAAAGGACATCAAATGGCACAACACAAGAAAAGTAACGATTTAATGGTCCAGATTGAACAAAACCGCAAAAAACTGACAGAAATGCTGTCGGGTGCTGGTACTTTCAAGCGTATAAACAATCTTAATTGGTTGCGCCACGAAATGTCTTATACAGAACCACGCACATTATTCCAACCACCAAAAGGCAGTAAACCAACCGATTGGCTGGATTACACATATATGAAAAATGCGGAAAGCGCATATGATAAAATTGCGACTTTCTTTTGTGCAGAACATGTTGCGGGCGCAAAAATAACCATCCAAGATGTTTATGATATTCATCGTGTTTTGACAAATAATACCCATATGCAAATCAGTGGCGGAATCTTGCGCGATTCAACCAAGGTATTAAATATTCGTCGTGATGACGGCACACGTGTTTATGCCCCAGATGCCAACGAAGTAGAATTTTTATTAAACGAAACCATATACAAACTAAACAAATCTAACAAATCCCCTGTGATAAAAGCATTTGATGTTCATTATGAAATGATTTTATTGCAACCATTTGAAGATTTTAACAAACGTACTGCACGGGCTGTGATGAATATGTACTTGGTACAAAACGGGTATAGACCTGTTGTATTTAATGCAAAATCAGACCATAGTGAATATATTAATGCAATCGCGGCGCGTACAAACGGCGACACATCTGCATATATGCAATATATGATGAAATGTATGATACGCACACAAAACAAACTGATTAAAGTAATCCAAAAATCAAAAATAATGTGATTGGTTGTACAACTAAAAACTTATTTTTTATAATATCGCTGAATTTCTTTCATAACGAAATTAAACAATTTGCCAGCGACCGTATTTGATGGCACTTTCCAATCAGATTTTGCATATGGCATTGCAGAAACCAATATAAACCGTGCCATAAATCTGAATATTGCCAATTCTTGGGCACGCGTTAATTGCGCCGGTGAATTTTCCACATGAAAAATCTCGTTCTGGACAGCCGCATCCAGTTTATCTGCTATTATATCCAATATTTTTCGCGGATAGTATAATTTACATTCGTGTGGGAACCCCTCAAACATTGCAGTATCTTTGCCATGACTGTATAAAATATTCCAACCAACGCGCTCAAACAAATCTTGCAAGCATCCACATATCATCAGATTATATTGTTTTACGCCGTCTTCCATAAATTCCGCCATATCATGTTCTATATCTTTCCACTTTGGCGCATAACCGCGGGCAGTTTCGTAATTTTCATGCGTATTCCGTTCAAATTCAAAGAAAGTTCGTACCTGACAAATTATTTCCAGTGGCACAACACGTCCATGTCGTCCAATATTCACTATCAATTTTGCATCACGATAATTACGTGGATGTTCCATATCATAAAACTTGTCCCGCGATGACAAAACGCGTTCTGGCATTATTTCGCGTATGCGTTCAATAAAAGTCCGTGCCTGGGGCACCAAATCAAACAAACATTTTGCGCGCCAAACATCTTGCAGGCGCAGATGCGGTTTAGCAATCTTGTCCAATTCACGCACCAATTCCACCGCAACGCGTTCATTCCCAGGGCCGATTATACCCAAAACTGTTTCTGCTGCTGCTGTTATATATTCAGATTCTAATTTCTGGCGCAACTGGGACACAACCAGATGTGCATCTGTTTCTGAGGCATTTGCAGATATAACACGATATACTGCATCGCATACTTCTTCTGTGTAACGTTTGTAGTATTTGCCCGTTATTTTATCCAGTGCGCGTTCAATATTTTTTTGCGCACCAACAATCACACTGACGATTGAAGAAACCGACAAATCAATTTTATGTGAATCTGTGGTGGTAAAGAACTGGTTTCGCATTGGATCTGCATCCAAACGATGTTGTACCAGATACGGCGACAGCGGATTTATATCAGCGATTTTCATACGCTGTGCATTTTTATCTGAAATATGAACATCATATTGAACAACCGCTGTTTTGGGTGCACCAAAGCATTTACCCAAAACATAAAAAACTTCGCGCAACCAATCCATTGAATCGCTGTATAACAACCGCAAATATTCGGCGGCATCTGCATTAATGCGCCCACAACGTAATGCGTCATCAATTGCCGCCAAATTTTTTCGGTCATGTTCCAGCGTTATATCACGTATGTAATTTTCATCCGACATATGAAAGAACTTCCTTTACTTCATCATCGGGAATAATATTACATCACGCAAGGTCGGTTGGTCAAATATAATACTGGCCAATCTGTCAATACCAACACCAACACCTGAAATTGGCGGAAAACCATGTTCCATTGCACGAACAAAGTCATTATCTGGATTAAACGCTTCTTCGTCACCATCGGCAATATTTTGCGCCTGTTCTTCAAACGCAGCCAATTGTTGGATGGGGTTTACCAACTCGGAATACCCTTTGCAGATTTCAGCGCCACAAACCAGCAACTGGTACATATCAATACGACGAACATCTTCGTCATTACGGCGCGCCAATGGCACCATATATGCCGGATAGTTGTATAAAAATGTTGGCTTGATAATGGTATCGCGAATCTTGCGCTTGTACACCCAGTCAACCAATGCCGGGATTGATTTCAGTTCTTCCAAATCTTCGGCTGGGAACATTTTAGAGTCAACAAGACGTTTCTTTAATTCATCAACATTATCAAAGTCCAAGATACTGCAACCAAACAATTCGTTCATTTTCGCGGTATAATCAACCATTTCGTACTGGCTGAAATCCAATTTTGTTCCCTGGTATTCAATTTGCAATGTTCCGCGACAACGCGTAAGCAAGTTCTGAATCAATTCCCATGTGAATTTGATATTATCATGGAAATCCCAATACGCCGCATACCATTCAACCATGGTAAATTCTTGCAGGTGCATTGCGTCCATACCTTCGTTACGGAAATCCTTAGCCACTTCATACACGCGGTCAAACCCGGCACCAATTGCCATTTTCAAGAATAATTCCGGGGAAATGCGCAATTGAAAATCAATATCCAGTGTATTGTGATGCGTTGTAAATGGACGCGCCGCCGCACCAGATGCAACATTCTGTAAAATTGGTGTTTCAATTTCCAAGAACCCATGATTATTCATAAATTCGCGCCAATATTGCGTCATCTGGAAACGCCCCAATAATACCTTGCGCGATTCTGGATTAGAAATCACATCCAAATAACGTTGGCGATATCGTGTTTCCATATCAGTTAAGCCATGAAACTTTTCTGGCAACGGACGCAATGCCTTGGCCAATATATCATATTTTGCCACGCGCACTGTTAATTCGCCGGCGGTTGTATGATACAGTTCACCATCAATTCCGATAAAATCGCCCAGGTCAACATTTGACTTCATAAACTTGTACTGGTCTTCGCCCAGTTCTTCGCGCGACATAGAAAATTGAATTTCGCCATCTATGTCATAGATGCGCCCGAACATCAGTTTACCCAACCAGCGCAACGCCGTTACACGTCCGCACAGACGCACATGCGTACCATCTGATAATTCGCGTGCCGCATGAATACGATGCGTGCGTTCATATTTATCTTTCCATACAACACCATCGCGGATACGAATATTTTCCGCCTTTTGCATACGCGCCTGTAATTCATTGGTAGATATTGCATTATTATTTTCTGCCATTTTTACTGTCCCTTGTGTTGTATGTTATAAAAAACGGACGCACAAATGGTGCGTCCGCAGTTAATTTTGGTCGCACCCTGTGTTACAAAGATTTTTTTATATTTAATATCATTTTAATTGTCCCCAATGGGTGTTTCACGAAACCAAATACTAACATAAATAATCAAAAAGTAAAGTATTTAATTTATACGCAATCATACAGAATATTTCTCAAACACTTTGTTTAACTGATTATGGACTTGGATTATTGTTGCACATTTTGACAAGTGCTTAACCGATGTTGCGCCAATATATGTACAGCACGATGCAATTCCGCCCCGAATATCTTGTAAAATCTTGTCCAATGCGCCAGTATATGGTATCAATAATTCACGCCCTTCGGATGTTTTATAATCTGACATACCGCCGGCAAATTTATTATTCGCATATTCTGACGACATACCATAATAACGCTTGAAATATTTAGTCTGGATAACACGATGTCCATCAATAACTTCTGATGTTTCATAGTGTTTTTCTATTATATCACCGGCGGCTTCATCGGTGCCTGCAAATATACCACCCGCCATAACAAAGTCAGAATTCAAGCAAAACGCCTTGCATATATCGCCAATATCAACAATTCCACCATCTGCACAAATATGCCCATTTACAGAATGTGCGATATCCGCGCATTCCAAAATCAGCGACACCATTGGTGTACCGCATCCTGTTTGTTTGCGCGTTAAACATGCAGAACCACTGCCGATGCCGCATTTAATTATATCGGCATAATCTAACAGTTTCAGACAAATATCACCACTGGCGATATTACCCGCCATAATCACTGCATCTGGAAATTCTGCACGCACCCGCGCCAGCGCATCCAACGCCTTGGGGATATAGAAATTTGGTGCCTCTATACAAATATTACGCGGGTTTGTCCAATTGTGTTTTGATTCCAGTTCTTTTAATTTTTGTATTTCTGAATCTATATTTTTCAACCCGATTGTTATAAACAAATTATCCAGTGGCACATTTTCATGCCGTGCATTCTGAATAAAATCCCCTATTTCATTCACAGTATAATGTTTATGAATTGTTGCGAACATACCGCTGCCCAGTAATTTCTGGGCAACTGTAAAATTACCGACCGTTGCCATATTCGCATTAAACACCCCCAGTCCTGTACGTATTTGCCCATGCTTGAACTTAAATATGCGTTGCAAGTTCACATCGCGCCGCGAATTCAGATTCATACCCATTTTTGGCCGAATTAAAATATCAGAATAATCCAGATAAGTTTCAGATAATATTTGTGTCATTATATTCCTTTTTTAACAACCAGACTATAGCCGATAATATACACCCATTTCAACAAATTAAAACAGTGGGTATCTGGGGTGGTGGCAAGCAAACAATTGACCAGGCCGCCTTAGCCGATAACAAATAAAAAAGCCTGTTATTACGAACAATGCTACGGCGCGCCATTAAATTTTTCTAAATAAAAACGGCATCAAAAATGCCGTTTTTATAAAAATTTATGGTGCGAGCAAAGGGGCTCGAACCCTCGACCTCAACCTTGGCAAGGTTGCGCT
>CAMOFE010000029.1 GCA_946613195.1 uncultured Alphaproteobacteria bacterium | reverse complement strand
ATTAATTGTTGCACAACCTGATTTAGGGACGGCATTGTCATTGGGGTTAATTACTGTTGGTATGTTTTATATTGTTGGTGCACAAAAAAAATGGTTCATTATTGCAATTATTCTTGGTATTTTGGCGGCCCCTGTCGTTTGGTATGGCGGTATGCATGATTATCAGCGTGATCGTATTATAACTTTTATTAACCCAGAACATGATGCCCGTGGTGCTGGATATCAAATAAATCAGGCAAAAATTGCTTTCGGTTCTGGTGGATTTTTTGGTCAGGGTTATATGCGTGGATCACAATCTCAACAATCATTTTTACCGGAAAAACAGACAGATTTTATTTACACAATGCTGGGGGAGGAATTTGGTTTTGTTGGGGCATTTATGCTGTTGATGATATATACTTGGATAATTATGGTATTGTTTTGGTGTGCAAAAACATGTCTTAATCGGTTCGGGCAATTAATGTGTTTTGGTTTTATGTTGAACTTTTTCATTTATTATTTTATAAATATTTCTATGGTTTTGGGATTGATGCCAACCGTTGGTGTACCATTGCCGTTAATGTCATATGGCGGCAGCAGTCTGTTATCACTGATGTTTGGATTCGGTTTATGCCAAAGCGCACACATACACAAAGACCAACAGTTATCTGCCAAAGGAAGTTAAAATATGAACTTAATGATTGTTGAATCACCATCCAAAGCGAAAACGATTGAAAAATATCTGGGGAAAAATTGGCATGTTATTGCATCTGTTGGGCATGTACGTGATTTGGTACCAGAAAATGGCAGTGTTGATACAGAACACGACTTTGCAATGCGTTGGCAAATTATGCCAGGCAAGGAAAAACAAATTAAACTGATAACCGATGCGGTTAAAAAAGCCGATAATATATATCTGGCATCGGATCCTGACCGCGAAGGGGAAGCCATTGCATGGCATATCTTGGATATTTTGACATCAAAAAAATTATTAAGCGGTAAAAAAGTTTATCGTGTCGCATTTCATGAAATTACTAAAAAAACTGTTTTATCTGAAATAGAACATCCGCGTGAAATTGATGCGAACTTGGTTGATGCGTATCTGGTGCGGCGTGCACTGGATTATTTAATTGGGTTTGGTATATCGCCTTTATTGTGGCGGCGCAATTTAGGTAAATCTGCGGGGCGTGTACAGTCAGTAGCGGTTAAACTGGTTGTTGATCGTGAACGCGAGATAGAAGCGTTTCGTCCCGTTGAATATTGGTCGTTAAACGCGCAATGTACAAATGGTGCAGAACAATTATTTAATGCGTCTTTGTCCAAGTACAACGACAAAAAAATAGAAAAAATGACCATTGAAAATAAATCAATGGTTGATGATATATTAAATAAAATCGGCGCGCCTAAAATAAATGCAACCGTGATAAATACTGACAAGAAAAAAGTTCAACGCAAACCTGCGGCGCCTTTTACCACCAGTACATTACAACAAGAAGCCGCGCGTAAATTATACTTTTCATCGCGTCGCACAATGAACACTGCACAAAAGTTGTATGAATCAGGTTTAATAACCTATATGCGTACAGACGCAACAAATTTATCCGCCGATGCGGTTTCTGAAATTCGTGCGTATATTGATAAAGAATATGGTGCAAAATTCTTACCAAAATCGCCAAATGTGTATGTTACAAAATCTAAAAACGCCCAAGAAGCACACGAAGCAATTCGCCCAACACATTTTGATACACCTGCAAATGGTTTATCTGGGGATGAACAAAAATTATATGATTTAATTTGGAAACGCACCATTGCGTGTCAAATGACAAATGCAGAATTTGATTCTGTATCGGCAGATATTGAAACAGAAAACAAAATCGCAATATTTCACGCAGTTGGCACAACACGCACATTTGGCGGATTTATGAAGATATACATAGAAGACAGTGATGATTCAGATGATAATACTGAATCTAAATTACCGCCATTAAATACTGGCGATAATATCACTATAACAGAACTGAAACCAGAACAACATTTTACACAACCGCCCGCCAGATTTACCGAAGCATCATTGGTAAAAAAATTAGAAGAATTGGGCATAGGACGTCCATCAACATACGCAACTATTATGTCCACAATCGTTGAACGCGCATATGTTGAACAAGACCGCCAACATCGGTTTCATCCAACATCTGGCGGATGGGTTATTGCGGCATATCTGGACAAATACTTTAATGATTTAATTGATGTAAACTTTACCGCAAAAACCGAAGATACATTGGATGATGTTGCATCCGGCAAACAAGATAAAATTCGTGCCCTGCGTGAATTTTGGACACCAACCAACAAACAAATAGAAAGTGCACGCGATATTAAAACAACAGCCATCATAGACAATATAAATTCATTTATGCACCAACATATTTTTGGCGACAGCGAAAACAAATGCCCAAAGTGTGGCGGCAAACTGGGAATAAAACTGTCGCGATTTGGTGCGTTTATCGGGTGTGATAATTATCCAAAATGCGATTACACCAAACACCTGGAAAACAATGAAAGTTCGTCTGCAACATACGCATCCACAACAGATAACCAAGAAACCAACACGAATAAACCTATTGATTTAGGCGAAGGCATAACATTTCGTATTGGACGATTTGGGCCGTATGTAACAGATGGCAAAAAAAATGTGGCGGCGAAAAAATATACCGCAGAAAACATTACACTGGAAATTGCGCGCGAATTACTGGCGGATGGACCTAAAAAAGCAGAACCTGTTGAACTGGGGAAAAATCCTGCAACAGATGCGATAATTTACTTTTACCCCACGGGACGTTTCGGCGCATACATATCATCAAACAAAGTAAATGTTTCTGTGCGCGAACAACCAGATTTGGAAACAGCAATAGAGTTGATAAACAATAAAAAACCAGGGACAAAAAAATTTATTAGACGCAGGAAATAATGAGTAATCATTCGTTTAATAATTTTACTGATGAATTGCGCACACGATTATCAATCGTAGATGTTGTATCGCGGCGTGTGCCACTGGTAAAACGGGGACAAAATTATTGGGGATGTTGCCCATTTCATAATGAAAAAACGCCCAGTTTTGCGGTATCCGAAGACAAGGGTTTTTATCACTGTTTTGGTTGTGGCGAACATGGCGACATTATATCTTTTACAATGAAATCTGAAAACATAGATTTCAAGACCGCTATCAAAGAATTAGCAAATATGGCAGGTATAAAAATGCCTGACTATAAACCGAAAAGCCCTGCACAAATCGCCGCCGAAGAATCATATCTAAATATTACAACGCGTGCCGCAGAACTGTTTCATAAAAAATTATATGAACCTGGTGGCGAAATTGCATACCAATACATTCGCAAACGCGGGTTTACCGATGAAATGATTAAAAAATATAAAATCGGATATGCCCCAAAAAATAATTTAATTACGAATACATTTAACAGCATCAAACCAGATGCATTGTTGGCAACAGGATTATGCAGACGCGGCGATAATGGCGATTTATACGATTTCTTTCGTAACAAGTTAATGTTTCCAATTTGTAATGCACATGGACAAATTATCGCATTTTCTGGTCGTTCGCTGGATGGGTCAGAACCAAAATATATAAACACAACAGACACAGAAATGTTTCACAAACGTCAAACTATTTTTGGTCTGAACTATGCACGCGATGCGATTCATCGTGCAAACCGCAGTATTGTCGTAGAAGGGCAAATTGACGCAATTCAGATGCAATGCAATGGGTTTCCTGAAACTGTTGCGCCATTGGGCACGGCGTTAACAGACGAACATATCGCAATATTGTGCAAGGCAAATCGTAATATTACTTTTTGTTTTGATGGGGACGGGGCAGGGCAAAAGGCCGCCGCGCGTGCGGCATCCATTGTTATGCCGTTTGCACGCGATACATCCGATATTCGCTTTGCTTTTGTAACCGGCGGCAAAGACCCAGATGAAATTCTGAAATCTGGCGGGATGGACGCAATGCAGAAAATCATTAATTCTGCGGTATCTTTAATTGATTTTTTGTGGGAAATCGCGAATAAAAACTATATTACATCAACCCCTGGCGGTCAATCCCAGGCAGAAAAATTCTTGGATCGTGAAATTGATAAAATTACAGATATTAAATTCAAGTCTGCTATTAAATCTGATTATGATAAACGCAAATTTGATGCATGGCGAAAATGGAAACGCGGGGACAATAAAAATATAAATATTTCCGTTCCAGATGTGGACGATATAACAAAAAACACCCTGATTTATGCTGTAAACACATATCCAGATTTGATTGATATATATGGTGATTTTCTGGCGACATTGAATATTGAATTTGATGTACCAGTGATACAAATGAATTTAACACGGGATTCTGCGGAAAAATATATTGTTTCATTAAAAATTCAACGTCATATAAAAAAATTACAAAACGAAAAAACAGAACTGACTAAACAATTACTATCTGGGGATGATGGCGCAGGCGACAAAATCCGCCGTATAGATGCAGAAATTATGAATACACGTGCAAAATTAGAACAGTTAATTAATAATTAAATTTTGTAATAACCGCCTTGCAAAGCGGTTTTGTTTTTTGTATGTTTTATATGTGAATTATAGAGGTATAAAAATGGATGAAACCAAGTTATCTTTTGAGGATGCATACAAACAATTAATGGAACTGGTCAAAAAAATGGAATCTGGCGGATTACCATTGGCTGATTCTGTCGCCGCATACGAACAAGGCATTAAATTAAAAGCATATTGCGAACAATTATTAAAAGAAGCAGAATTAAAAATTGAAACATTAAAAGTTGGCGAATAATAATGGCTGAAAAATCTAAATTAACACCTGTTATGCAACAGTATGTTGATATAAAATCAGAAAATCCTGATGCATTGTTAATGTTTCGTCTGGGCGATTTTTTTGAATCGTTTTTTGATGATGCAAAAATTATCAGTGAAAAACTGGGGCTGGTTTTAACTGCGCGCGGTACAGATGGCGATGGGGAAAGCATCCCTATGTGCGGAATTCCGTGGCATGCCGCAGATAATTATTTTGGACGTCTGGTACGCGCCGGGTTCAAGGTCGCATTGGTTGAACAAATGGAAACACCCGCCCAGGCCAAAGAACGCGGACACAAATTTATTGAACGCCGTGTTGTACGCGTTCTGACACCGGGTACATTGACAGATGAAAATTTATTAACACCAAAAAATTCTAATTTCTTGGTTGCGATTGTGCCAAATGTATCTGGGTTTGATATTGCAGGTTGTGATATTTCAACTGGTGAATTTTTTATCGGCACCAGTGCCGATATTATTGATGATATGGTGCGTGTGGCACCTGCTGAAATCATTTATCCAGAATCATCCGCAGAACAAGAAACAATTCTGCATTTGCGTGATATGTTCAAGACAACACCTGTATATGAAAAATTATATATTCGCACAGATATTGATATGATTGTATCACGCGTATTTGGTGGTGCGGCACCGATGGATGCAAATACACCAAACAATGCAATCGCAATGTTAGCGGGTTATTTATTTAACACACAACGCGAATCAACTGTTGTTTTTCGCACACCACATAAATTTAATTCAGATAATCAATTATTGATTGATTCTGCCACATGGAAAAGTTTAGAAATTGATGCACCAATAAATGATGGCGGTGCATGTTTGGTTGATGTTCTGGACAAGACTAAAACCGCCGCGGGCGCGCGTAAACTGCGTGGTTTTTTGCGTAACTTATCTGGCGATATAAACGATATTCACAATCGTCAAATTCACATTGGACATTTGTTATTAAATCGCGGTTGTATGGCAGAAATTGGTTCTGCGTTGGCCGGGTTACCAGATGTCGGGCGCAGTTTATCGCGGTTGATGTCTGGTCGTGGAACACCACGCGATATGCGACATATAATGGATTTTTTAATTGAATTACCACATATAAAAATGTTGGCATCTAAACTGGATGAATCTATGATGCAACAGATTGGCGCAATCCAGACACACGATTCATTCGCACTGAAATTGCGTTCTGCATTGGCAGATGAATTACCAACATTCTTTCGTGATGGCGATGTAATTCGCGATGGATTTGATGTGTCGCTGGATAATATGCGAAAACTGGCACATGGTGCCAAAGAAACAATTGCAGGCCTGCAATCTGAATATGTGCAATCAACAGGTATAAATACATTAAAAATAAAATATAATAATATCTTGGGATATTTTATAGAGGTTCCATCAACCCGCGCAGAAATATTAATGCGTCCTGAATCTGGATTTATACACCGCCAAACAATGGCTGGGAATATGCGATTTACCACAGAACGATTAATTAATTTGGATAACGATGTGCGTTCTGCCGCAGAAAAAGCCGCTGGTATAGAATCTGAAATTATAACAAACCTTATAAACAGTATTCGTGAAATTGCAGATTCTTTATTAAATGCCGCAGATATATTGGCAGAAATGGATGTATGGTATGCGTTGGCATCTGTTGCAGATGAATATTCTTGGACGCGTCCAGTTGTTACATCAGACAACGCATTTGATATTGTAGGCGGCCGACACCCGGTTATTGAATATGTATTGCGCACGCGTGGTGATAATTTCGTGAAAAACGATTGTAACTTGAACGCAAACGCAATCGCATTATTAACAGGTCCAAATATGGCTGGTAAATCAACATACCTGCGACAAAATGCGTTAATTGTTGTGTTGGCACAGTTGGGTTCTTTTGTACCGGCTGAATCTGCAAGAATCGGTTTATGCGACCAGTTATTCAGTCGTGTTGGCGCATCTGACAACTTGGCGGCGGGTCAATCAACATTTATGGTTGAAATGACTGAAACCGCAAATATTCTGCAACGCGCAACGGCACACTCGTTTATAATATTTGATGAAATTGGGCGCGGGACAGCAACATATGATGGTATGGCGATTGCCCAGGCTGTGCTGGAATTTCTAAATACTTTGGGGGCACGAACACTGTTCGCAACACATTATCATGAATTAACCGCATTTGCATCTGATTGTGGCGGTAATTTAGCCCGGGTTGCATGCTTAACAATTGATGTACGCGAACATAATAACGAAATTATATTTATGCATAAAATTGTACACGGGGTTGCGAATCGTTCATATGGTATTCATGTTGCAAAAATGGCTGGAATGCCTGAATCCGTGGTTGCACGTGCAACTGACATTTTGGAAAACCTGGAATCTGAGAATATACAAAACACACCAAAAAATACGCCGATACCACATAAAAAAACGCAACAAACGCATGTGTCAGAAAATATAAACGCGCGACAACTGGGGTTATTCGGGGATTAAGATATGGACGGCTGGATTATCTTGGACAAGGATTCAGGAATTTTCTCGCGTACTGCTGGTGCGCGTGTTGTACGCATATTTGGTGAAAAAAAATTCGGGCACATTGGCACACTGGATCCAATGGCGTCCGGTGTTTTGCCGGTGGCAATTGGTCGCGCAACTAAGATGATACCGTTTGTTGAAAATATCAGCACCGGCGAAAAAGAATATTTATTTGATGTAATATTTGGATATTCAACAGATACATTGGACATAACTGGCACAGAAAACGCACGTACAGATATTGTCCCAGGATTAACGGATGTACGCGACACTTGCCGGCATTTTACCGGGAAAATATCGCAAATACCGCCGATGTATTCTGCGGTGCATATCGGTGGTGTTCGTGCATATAATGCCGCGCGTTGTGGGCAAGTTTTAGATATTCCACCACGCACTGTTCAGATTTCAACACTGGAATGCACGGGCAAAACAAACGATGTTTTTCATTTTCATATGCGTTGTTCACGTGGCACATATGTTCGCAGTGTTGCACGTGATATCGCGCAAAAAATTGGGACAGTTGCGACTGTTTCAATGATACGTCGCACGATTACAAACCCTTTTACGATAAAAGATGCCATAAAACTTGATTTTCTGGAAAATCTGGTTAATAATGGTGGCGCAATTGATAAATATCTGTTGCCAATTGATTACTGGCTGGGGGGCATTCCAGCGGTACAATTGAAAGATAATAAATCTGTTCAATTATTCCAAAATGGCGGATTTATTGGTGTGTCGCATAATGATTGTGATTTAGTACGCGTTCTGGGAAATGAATTCATCGGAATCGGAAAAATCACAGACGGAATATTGCGACCAATCAGGGTAATATAAAAAACAAAAGGAAAATATAATGTCCGTAACCAAGGCACAAAAGGCTGAAATTATTCAGGCATACAAAACAACAGACGCAGACAACGGCGGTTCTGCCGCATCCCAGGTGGCGGTGCTGACTGCGCGTATTCGCAATTTGACAGAACACATGAAGGCGAATCACAAAGATAAACATTCTAAGCGCGGTCTGTTATTGATGGTTAATCGCCGTAAAAAATTGTTGGCGTACATCAAAAAGAATAACGAAGCAGAATATGACGCACTGATTAAAAAATTAGGTTTGCGCAAATAAAAAACCCGGCGAATGCCGGATTTTTTAATTATTAAACAAGAAATGACATATATCGCCAGGTTGCATTATATAATCGCGACCAACTGTACGCATACGCCCCGCCTCTTTTACAGCCAATTCACCACCCAGTTCCAACCAATCAGATGGTGTAATTATTTCTGCACGGATAAATCCCCGCTCACAATCCGTATGGATTTTACCTGC
>CAMOFE010000028.1 GCA_946613195.1 uncultured Alphaproteobacteria bacterium | reverse complement strand
GATTAATATGATAAAACCAAGGGATTACAGATAATGAACGACGAAACATTAGTAGAAAAAGAAGTAAAAACAGAAATGACTGCAGGCGAAATGTTGCGTAATGCACGCACCACGGGTCGTCGTAAACGCGAAATTCAGACAATTGCAAAATTGTTATGCATTCGTGAAGAATTTTTACAGGCACTGGAAGATGGGAATTATAATGCGATACCAGAATTGGTTTATGTATTGGGTTTTGCGCGGAATTATGCAATGGAATTAGGGTTGGATGCAGACGAAATTGTTGCGAAAATAAAGCGCGAAATGGGTGTCGTATCAGATGCAGAACCTGTCGTTGTTGCAGAAAAAGAACATTCGCAAAAAGACATTAAAAAGTTTTCTTTTAATGATGCAATGCGGTTTGATTGGTTGAAAAAAGCGTATGGTTTTGTTTGGCGTAATTGGATTTGGTTCTTGGGCGCGTTTGTTTTGATTTTGGCCGTATTGGGTGCAATTGTATTGCTGTCGCGTAAACCGCAACAACCTGTTACAGTTCAAGATGTTGCACCGGCTGTTGCCCAGGTGGTTTCTGAACCAAAGTATCGTAAACCTGTGCGCGAACGGTTTGAAACGAAAAATCGCGACACAGCAAATGTTATAATCCAGGCAACCGCAGAATCGTGGGTTAAAATAGAAGATGCGCGTGGCAGCACTGTGTTCAGTCGTGTTTTGGTGTCTGGTGATGTTTTGTATATTCCCAAAGGCGATAAGTACAAGGGCACTTTCGGTAATGCGGGTGGCATAGATGTTTGGGTTGATGGCGCATTGGCACCGGCAATTGGCGCAAATCATACGCGTAAAAATTCTGTTTCGTTGGCCCCAGACAGTCTGATGAAAGCCAAAGACGAAAAATCTGAAAAAAGCGATAAGGCGGACGAAAAGAAAGCCAAAAATCCTGCGTCTGAATATGGGACATTGGAATAATGTCCCAAAAGCATAATTTTTTGTGCGCAAATATTGAAATTTTTAATATTTTTGCTATATAATAGCGTGCCATGACTGGAATTATAAAAATTCGCGGTGCGCGCGAAAACAATCTTAAAAACATAGATTTAGACCTGCCAAAAAACAAATTGGTGGTCTTTACAGGCGTGTCTGGTTCGGGCAAATCGTCGTTGGCATTTAATACCATTTATGCCGAAGGACAACGCAGATATGTAGAATCGCTGTCTTCGTATGCGCGCCAATTCTTGGATATGCAGAAAAAGCCCGATGTTGATTTAATAGAGGGTTTGGCACCTGCAATTTCTATTGAACAAAAGACCACATCAAAAAATCCGCGTTCAACCGTTGGCACAGTTACTGAAATTTATGATTACTTGCGTTTGTTGTGGGCGCGAATTGGTGTACCACATTCGCCAGTAACAGGTTTGCCAATTAAATCACAGTCCATTGCGGAAATGGTTGATTGGACAATGAAAATTCCCGCAAAAACCAAATTTTATATTATGGCACCATTGGTGCGCGACCGCAAAGGTGAATACAAAAAAGAATTGGCTTTTTTGGTAAAACAGGGCTATTCCCGTGTAATTGTTGATGGTGAATTATATGATTTAAGTGGTGTACCAGCCCTGGACAAGAACAAGAAACACAATATTTTTGTGATTGTGGACCGATTGGCGATGATTGATTCTGGGGTGGACACTGCGGATGCAGAAGAATTTCGTTCACGGCTGTATGCTTCGTTTGAGGGGGCTTTGCGTTTGGTACCAGGTTCGGTGCTGGTGCGCCGCCTGGATACAAATGAAGATACTTTATATTCTCAAAATTATGCGTGCCCCGTCAGTGGTTTTACCGTGCCAAAAATTGAACCACGTTTGTTTTCTTTTAATGCGCCAATGGGGGCGTGCCAGACGTGTGATGGGCTGGGGGTGCAATTAAATATTTCGCCGGACTTGGTTGTCCCAGATCCGTCCAAATCTATTCTGGATGGTGCGATTGCGCCATGGTCGCGTGGGGGAATGCTGTCGCAATACGACCATTTGTTTGATGCATTGCATAAAAAGTATAAAATTCCATTGGGCAAGCCATGGCACACATTGACCGCAGAACAAAAAAATCTGGTTTTGTACGGCAGTGGCGATGAAGCGATTCGTATAAACTGGAACGGCTTTGTTTATGAAAAACCGTACGAAGGTGTAATTCCGAATATTGAACGTCGCTGGCGCGAAAGCGAGTCCGAGGCTGTACGAAACGAACTGGGCAAATATATGTCTGAAAAACCGTGCCCAGTTTGCCATGGCAAGCGGTTAAACATCCAAGCGTTATGTGTGAAAATTAACGGTTGTGATATTATGGATGTGTGCGATTTGTCTATTGATGATGCGTTGCGTTGGTTTACAGATTTGCCAAATCATTTGGGTCAGAAAGATAACGATATTGCGCGTGTTATTTTGCGTGAAATAACATCCAGATTGTCATTTTTACAAAATGTAGGGTTGGGATATTTAACAATGTCGCGTATGGCGGGTACACTGTCTGGGGGCGAAGCGCAAAGAATAAGATTGGCATCGCAGATTGGGTCTGGGCTGTCTGGTGTGTTGTATGTATTGGACGAACCGTCAATTGGTCTGCACCAGAGTGATAATGATAAACTGTTGGATACATTAAAAATGCTGCGCGATAAAGACAACACCGTTATCGTTGTTGAACATGACGAAGATGCAATGCGCGCGGCGGATTACTTGGTTGATATTGGTCGTGGTGCGGGTATAAATGGTGGACGCGTTGTGGCGGCTGGAACACCTGCGGCGGTTATAAAAAATCCAGATTCTTTGACAGGACAATATTTATCAGGCAAACGCAAGATAGAAGTTCCATCAAGACGGCGCAGCGGGAATGGCAAATCTATTGTTATATCTGGGGCGCGTGAAAACAATCTGAAAAATATAGATGTTGAATTTCCGTTGGGTAAATTTGTTGCACTGACTGGGGTGTCGGGTTCTGGTAAATCTACATTGTTGTTGGACACATTGTATCCTGCGTTGATGCGTGCATTGTATAATTCTAAACTAGAAACAGGCGCACACGATATAATTCGTGGTATGGAAAACATTGACAAGGTTGTTGATATTGATCAATCGCCAATTGGGCGCAGCCCGCGTAGTAATCCCGCAACATACACTGGCGTATTTGGCGACATTCGTGATTTCTTTGCCGAATTGCCCGAGGCAAAAGCGCGTGGATATACATCTGGACGCTTTTCATTTAATGTCAAAGGTGGCCGATGCGAGGCATGTCAAGGTGATGGTCAGATAAAGATAGAAATGAACTTCTTGGCGGATGTTTATGTTGAATGTGATAAATGCCATGGCGCACGGTATAACGAAGAAACTTTGGCGGTTAAGTATCGTGGAAAATCTATTGCAGATGTTTTGGATATGACGGTTGAAGAAGCATATCGGTTTTTTGTAAATGTACCTAAAATTGCGCGTAAACTGGAATTGTTAAAACGTGTTGGTTTGGATTATATTAAATTAGGACAGAGTTCGCTGGACCTGTCCGGTGGTGAAGCACAACGAATCAAGTTGTCAAAAGAATTGGCGGCGCGCAGTACAGGTCAAACAATTTATATTTTGGACGAACCAACAACAGGTCTGCATTTTGAGGATATAAAGATGTTGCTGGGGGTGTTGCACGAACTGGTAGATGCCGGCAATACAGTTATCGTTATTGAACACAATCTGGAAGTTATTAAAACTGCGGATTGGATTATTGATTTGGGCCCAAATGGTGGAAACGGTGGGGGACGTGTGGTGGCAACTGGCACCCCAGAACAAGTTGCCGCAAATGAAAATTCATTAACAGGTCAGTACTTGAAAAAGTATCTGGACAAGCGACCGCGCAAGAAATAAAATAAGCAAGACAAAGGAGTATAAAATGTTTGGTTTTGGAAAAAAGAAAAAAGAAACAGAAAATGTAGCATCAGAATCAGTTGAAGATATAAAAGTTCCATCAGGGATGAAAGAAACTGCCGAACGTATGATGTCGGGTCAGTTTGATATGAATGATATGTTGGCGCAACTGAAACAAATCAAGAAAATGAGTAATTTTAGTGGCTTGTTAAAAATGGTGCCGGGTATGTCAGGCGCTGTTAATGCAATGAAAGAAAAAATCAAAGATGGCAGTGTTGATGCCCAGATTAAAATTTTGGAAGCAATGACTGCCACTGAACGTGCCGACCCAGAAAAGATTTTTGCAAATGCCAAGGCACGTATCGCA
The DNA here is from genome assembly GCA_946613195.1 of uncultured Alphaproteobacteria bacterium. GTDB lineage: Bacteria > Pseudomonadota > Alphaproteobacteria > Rs-D84 > Rs-D84 > Enterousia. The sequence goes on along the minus strand of CAMOFE010000028.1, from coordinate 4,651 downwards.
GAAACCGCTGGATGCAGTGTTCGTGATGTTGAGCATATTATTAAACAATATCTGAAAATGAAACAACAAATGGCAATGATTCAACGTATGGGCGGAATGGAAGCCGTTATGCAACGTATGCAACAAGGTGGATTCCCGGGCAATGTGCCAGGCGCAAAATAAGATATATGAAAATATTAAATAAAAAAATCGCAGCACATAAATCATCGGCAGATTGGATTCGTCGCCAGGCATCTGATCCGTATGTTGCGCGCGCACATCGTGATGGATATCGGGCGCGTGCGGCATATAAATTAATAGAAATGGATGAAAAATTTCATTTCTTGAAAAATGGTCAGGTTGTGGTTGACTTGGGGGCGGCACCAGGGTCTTGGTCGCAATATATTGCGCGTACATATCCAAAATCAAAAATTTTTGCGATGGACTTATTGGAAATAACCCCAATAAATGGCGTTGATTTTTACCAGGGCGATTTTACCACAGATGCGGCATTGGCATGGCTGGAACAAAAATTAAATTTGACCGATGGGGCAGGTGGCACCGTTGATGTTGTTGTGTCTGATATGGCACCGAACACGGTTGGGCATAAAAAGACCGACCATTTGCGACAAATGGTATTGTTGGAATATGCATTTGATTTTGCAATCCGTGCATTAAAGCCTGGGGGCGCATTTGTTGCCAAGTCTTTTACAGGCGGCACAACAAATGAACTGTTGAAACAAATCAAGGAACGGTTTGATTCTGTGCATCATATAAAACCGCCTGCATCCCGCAAAGACAGTGTTGAAATGTTCATTGTGGCACTGGGGTTTCGTGGTTAATGCGGGTTGTGTAAACTGGTATTTTTCGCTTTATTTTTTTTTGCCGTTGCGCTAGTATCGCGGTAAGAGGATTATTTATGTCTGATAAAGTCGTTTTAACTGGTATAAAACCAACCGGAATCCCGCATTTGGGCAACTATGTTGGTGCGTTAAAGCCATTGATTGAAATGTCGCAAACGCATCGCACTTTTGTCTTTATCGCAGATTTGCATGCATTGAACACAATTCATAACCCTGATGAAATCAGTGCAAATACTTATGCCGCGGCGGCGGTTTTGGTGGCGGCGGGTCTGAACCTGAAAAATGCGGTTTTGTTTCGCCAATCTGATATAACACCGGTGTATGAATTGGCAACGCTGTTGATGAATGTTACACCAAAAGGATTGATGAATCGTGCACATTCATACAAGGCGATGATGGATAAAAATACTGCCAACGGATTGGATATTGATGCGGGTGTTAATATGGGGCTGTACACATATCCGATTTTAATGGCGGCAGATATTTTGTTGTATAAATCTGATATCGTACCGGTCGGCGCGGATCAAAAACAGCATGTTGAATTCGCGCGTGATATTGCCGGATATTTTAATAATTTATACGGCAATGTGTTCCGGTTGCCTGAACCTGTGATTGGGCGTGATACGGGTTTGATTCCAGGATTAGACGGCAGAAAGATGAGTAAATCGTACGACAACACCATATCGCTGTTTGCACCCGAAGGTGAATTAAAAAAGAAAATTATGCGAATTATTACAGATTCCAAAACGCCCGAAGAAGTCAAAGATCCCGACACATCAACAATATTCCAATTATACACTCATTTTGCCAGCGCGGCTGAAATTGATGAATTTCGTCAAATGTTTTTGGCGGGCGGTATGGGGTATGGTACTGCCAAGAATCGTTTGTTTGATAAAATAAATTCTGTATTATCTGGACCGCGCGCGGAATATGAACGACTGATGGCGAATCGGGGTGAACTGGATGATATTTTATCAGATGGTGCGGCGCGCGCGCGCGCGGTTGCCGATGATACAATTGCACGTGTAAAACGCGCAATGTTGGGACATTAAAGTTTTATAACCAAGGGAGGAAAAAATATGAGAAATGTTATGTTATTTATTGCGGCGTGTTTGGCGTTGGCTGGTGTGGCATTTTACTATGGTATGCATCGCGACCCGGCACCACGCACAATTATGGTTGATGGCGAATGCTTAACCACTGCGCCAAAAGATAGAACAGCGATTACATTGCGTGTTACAACATTGGACGAATCCGCGGCGATTTCTATGCGCAAGGCAAATGATATCGTGGCAAACATTACTAAATACTTGAAAACGCTGGATGGGGTCAAAATGCAGACCACTGAATTTAATTCCTATGAAAAGACCCAGTGGAATCGCACATTAGAAAAATCTGAAACAGTTGGTATTGAAACATCGGTTGCCATAGAGGTTTCGTCCGATAATATGGCGACAATTGAAACATTGTTGATTCAATTCGCAGGTACAGATAATGTTTACACCGAAAATTTGCGTATGTTCACCAGTGCCGAGGCGTTAAAACCAATTATTGAAGACTGTCTGGGGGTTGCAACGCAAAACGCCCGTGCCCGCGCCGAAGCGTTGGCATCTGGGGATGGTCTGCATGCGGGAAAAATGTTGTCTGTATCGCATGGAACAAATGTTGCGCATCAAACAATTCCGGCGGCAAATTTCCTGCGCAGCAGTGTAAAAATGGCAACCATGGATGCCGAGGCTTATGCCGGCGGTGGTTTGGTTGCAAAAGATACCGAAGTGTCCGTATCTGTATCCGCCGTGTTTGAGATTAAATAAATAAAATATGAACGATGCAATCGCCGAATTCACAGATTATTTAACACAGACTAAAAATTATTCTGTGCACACGGCGATTGCGTATGAAACAGATATTCGCGATTTTATAAATTTTTATGAAAAATTTAATGGCGAAACAGTTTATCCGCGTGATTTGTCGCGCGCTGATACAATTTGTTTTCGTTCGTGGTTGGCGGACAGGCAACGTCGCAACTTGTCCCACAAATCAACTGCGCGCGCGTTATCGTCCGTGCGTGGATTTTATAAGTTTCTGAATAAAAAACATAACATAAAAAATGATGCGATTGGATTAATATCTGCACCGCGTGTGCCACGCAAATTATCCAAGGCAATTGAAACATCAGATGTTGAAAATATGCACGATGCGATTCGCAATATAGACGATAAAGAACCGTGGATTGCGGCGCGTGATTGGGCATTGGTGGTGCTGATATTTGGTTGTGGTCTGCGTATATCCGAAGCGTTGTCATTGTGTAATCGTGATGTTGCCGGGCGACCTGATGTGTTGCGTATAATGGGCAAAGGTTCCAAGGAAAGAATTGTTCCTGTATTGCCGGCGGTTTATGACGCGATTGAAAAATATATCACGGTGCGTCCATTTGGACGCGATGCAAACGATGAACTGTTTCGCAGTGTGCGTGGGCTGCCCATGACACCACGTATGGCGGAAAAAGTTATTGAAAAAGTGCGTAATTATCTGCAATTACCAGATTATGTAACACCGCATGCGTTGCGACATACTTTTGCAACGGCACTGTTGTCTGGTGGCGCAGATTTGCGAACACTGCAAGAATTATTGGGTCATTCGTCTTTGTCCACAACACAATTATATACGCGCGTGAATATGGCGGAAATCACAAATATTTATACCCATGCACATCCCCGCGCACATGAATAATTATGCGTTTTGTCCGGCAATGCGCCCAGTCGCAAATGCCCAGTGCAGATTAAATCCGCCCAAATCACCTGCGATATCCATTACTTCGCCGGCAAAAAATAATCCCGGCATCAGTTTTGATTCCATTGTGCGCTGATTTATATCATCTGTGGAAACGCCACCGCGCATCACTTCGGCGGCATTCATCCCAACCAACTGAATTTTATCACGCGGAATGATTGTGTTGGTTATGCGCGTGGCAACCGCAAATAATTCAGAATCACGAATATCTGCGATATGGCGCGCATCTGGTGCAAAATATCGCGCCAGATTTTGTGGTAAAAATTGTGATAAAATTGTCGCTGTCGTTTTGCGACCTTCTGTGTGTTTGGTGTTTTGCAAAATTTTCAACACATCGTAATCTGGACACAGGTTTATATGAATGTCGTCTGTTAAATCGCGCACTGTTGCGCGATAAACACATGGCCCGCCAATGCCGTTGTGTGTAAATAAAATGGAATCGCGAATTTTGTTGCGCCCGATTTTGATTTCTGTGGGCAATGAAATCCCTGCTGGCGCACCCGCGAACACGTCTGTTTTTATTGCGCACAGGGCGGGGCGAATTGGGATAATTTTGTGTCCGAATTTTTTCGCAATTTTCATTCCAAAATCAGACACCCCCAGGTTGGGATATGATACACCACCGGTTGCGATTATAACAGATTCGGCAAAAAAATCACCACGGTCGGTTTTTATAATAAATCCATTTTTATCATGTAAAATATCGGTGGCGGGTGTGTCTAAAAATATATCTGTGTCTGCGGCATCTTGTACCAGTGTATCCACTACAGCCGCCGCCCCTGTGCCAGAAAAATATTGTCCGGGTGTCTTTTGTATGGGACTAATATTATGTGTTTTTGCCCAATTCAGAATATCGTTAGGCGTGATTTGTGATAACGCACTGCGAACAAAATCGGGGTTGGTGCCAAAGTATCTATCGCGTGATGCGGCGGCGTTTGTAAAGTTGCACCGTCCACCCCCAGATACACGAACCTTGCGCGCGGGGGTGGGGCCAGTGTCCAGTATCGCAACATTCC
>CAMOFE010000027.1 GCA_946613195.1 uncultured Alphaproteobacteria bacterium | reverse complement strand
TGGTGCTTTTTGCTTTTTTATTTTGCATATTTTCAGATGCAATTGTTGAAACACAGTTAACCCAGTTTGTGCCACATGCATCTTCTTTTTGCATGCACTTCTTGAATTCAACCATACATTCGCCTTGGTTGTATTTGTTTGCATCGTCAAAACTTTCTTTTAATGCCGCACGCAGTTCATTATTTGCGTTTAATAATTCTAAATCAGCCTTGGCTTTTTGTGTCGCAATGCTGTTTTTTAATCCTGTACAATCAGATACGATTTGCCGTGAATACATTTGTCGCAACAGTCGGACATCTTTATCACAAGATTCTGGGATTTGTGCCATACACACTTGTTCCGCAGATGCAAATAGTTCAGACCCTGTTTGGTCTGCGATTAAATCGGTACTGAATTCTGTGTCGTCTTCTTCTGTAAATGCATTATTAAATATAGCCTCTAAACTTAAACGACGTTTTTCTTTGGATGTTTTATCAGACAATTTATCCAGCGTTTTTACATTTCCTTTGTCGTCATATTCGCGGCGACCAGCAAATATAATATCTGCATTTGCGCCGGCTTTGACTTTTTCAACCTCTTCGGTACGGATACGATCTGCTTCTATTAAAGTTGCCTGGATATCATTTAATTCTTTTTCGTATTTTGTAATATCATCACTGCACGCACAACTGCCACCGCTGGTATTATCAGTGATACAAAATTGGTCCATACAACCATAATATGCGTCGTAACAGTCTTGGTTGTATAATCCCTTGGCTTCTACCTTGACACGAACAGATGTTCCGTTTTGTATTGCGGACTGTTTGCGAGATGTTATTGCTGCATAACTTGTCAATGATGTCAATTCCACAGCACAGAGCATAGAGCATAACATACAAATAATTTTTTTCATTTTCTCTCTCCCTAATATGTTATGCTATGGCATTACATATTTACATCTTCGCATGAGGTTATTTCTTGGCAGAAATCTTTTTCGCCGCCCGCAACAGCACCCAGCACACCAGCACCAACACCGCCGATAACTGCGCCAATTGCAGTTCCCCATCCGGCATTAACCATTGTGCCGGCTGTTGCGCCTGCGGTCAGACCACCTGCGGCACTTTTTAATGCACTGGCGGCTTTGGATTCACCACCTGTTTCGCATACGCGTTGAATGCGACACACATGACAGTTACGCAAAGATGGCTCAAACGCAACGGATTTTATGTATGAAAACGATTCGTTCTTGCGTGCATCGCCAGGTGTTTCTGGTTTATACAAATCCAGACATGCCTTGCGTGCGGTTTCTGTATCTTGTTTACGTGTCAGTTCTGCAACGCGTGATTCCAATGCGCGTAATGCGCGATTTTCCGCACTGATATTTGCAATCATTTTAGCGGTGTTAAATACATTGTTACCCAAGTTATTTTGACTGTTGGTGCATGCAGAAACGGTTCTATCATCCTCAAACTGAGTAAAGAAATTATCAACTGCGATGCGCGCATTTGTGCGAACAGTTTCGCGCAATGCAACCATTCCGGATTCATCCGCGGGTAATGTTTCCATTGTGGTTATCATATCATCCGCAGGCAGGCACGCCATATCCGTACCACAGACCAAGCCCAATCTTTCATCAAAGTAATTCAAGCAACCTTGTAACATTTGGTAATCCATTTGTAACAACACTGCATTTACGATAATATCAAATTGCGCGGCATTTTTGCACGATGGAAACATTTCTTGCGGGCACAGCGCAGTTATTTCACGCGGACTTTTTCCCAGGCATTCTGGGGCTGTGAAATTTTTGCCACATCTGGTTCGCAAACATTTATCAATGTCGTTTTCACAGAATTGTGTTTGTAAAAATCCCAGTTTGCTTTTGATTATATTTTTTACACCAGGAATTTTATTATCGCATTCGTTGATAACAGGACAAATACCAGATGCAACATCTATATTTGTTAAGCACGCGTCATTTGTGCTGGTGGAACAACTGTCTTCCAGACACATTTGGATTTGCGCCAAACATGTTGAACGCATATGCTTGTCCGCGTATTTAGCAGCTTCGGTTAACAAATATGTTGATTCTGCAATCCAGTCTTGTTCAACTATATTACGCACAGCCATACATTGTTCCAAGACATTTTCACATGCGTTTGCACGACGCCCCAATAAATCTACATCCATACAGTTCTCAAAATTCGTGCCACAACCACCTTTGTCTGCAATACATGCCTTGTATGCTAACAAGCATTCCCCGCGATTATATTTATTGGTGGTGTCTAACATTTCCAGTTTTGCCTTGCGTACAGCAGATTCTGCATTGCGTTTATTAGACATCGCATTTATTTTTTGTTCTTTCAAGTATGAATCAAATCCCTTGCAGTCTTGCACAACCTGGCGAACATACAGCATTTCTTCCATTTCTGCGCGCGTACCACACGATGCCAACATTTCCGAACAATAATCTGCGGCAATTGAATATAATGTATCACCAATATCTTCGTCTGTCCCCAGTTCTGCATCTGATATAGAGCCAGAATTTAACCAATTTAATAAACTGATACCAGAAATACGGGATGATTTTTTGGCGGCCTCGCTCTCGCCAAATACTAATCGTGCGCGTGCGCCCATTTGTTCGCGTTCAACCCCTTCGGTATATAATTTATCTGCTTCTTCTTGGATTTGTTGTATTTCCAATATTAAATCTTTGGATTTGTTAATGTTTTCAGAACATGCGCAACGATATCCTTCGGATTCATCTAACAGACAAAAATCATCCATACATGCACGATACGCCGTACGGCAATCAGATGAACCTGTTGGTTCTGTTGTGGTGGGGTCTGATGTTGTCGTGGGTACATCGGTTGCGGTGGTCGCAGTTGCGGGTGCCGTTTGCACTGTGGCAGTCGTTGCAGTTGTTTGTGCCGCGTTTAATTGGTTTATCTTGGCTGTCATATTTGGCGCGCGTGTCCCAGGCATTATCGCGGCAATACGCGATGCAGATATACTGGTTATACCAAACGCCATTGTTGGTAAAACACACATCAGGCATATAAAAAATCTTGTTTTCATAAAACACCACCTACATTATAACTTTTTATAATTTTATCAAAAATAGTGGCATCGTACAAGAAAATAAAAAAGACTTGCAATTTTTTGTTATACACAATATTATTAACGGCAAAGTTTGCACAAAATACAAGGAATAAGTATGTCAAAAGATGATGTTATCGTTTTTAGCGGTATCGTTGAAGACAAATTGCCGAATACAATGTTTCGTGTAAAGTTAGAAAATGGACATGAAATATTGGCAACTGTTTGCGGTAAAATGCGCAAAGCACGTATTTGGGTCAATGTCGGCGAACATGTACGCGTTGAAATGACACCTTATGATTTAGACAAGGGGCGTATAACATTTGTAGAACGCAATCGCCCAGGTGCAGATTCTGAAAATCAATAATTTAATTAAATTCTTGCCACGTAAAGCATAAATTTGATATCATATCATCAGGTATGAGAAAGGGAAGGTTTTTAACTTTCATTATTCAGTGCGCTTTTTGCATCGGTGTTTTTTGCACCGTGCCTGTTGTTTATGCTGCAACCGCGCGATATTCTGGTGGTGCGGTTACGACAAAAACGGATGCGCGTGCGCGTAATAATAATGTTGCACGCAGTGCAATTAAAGCATCCAGACAAACAACAAATGCATCTGATACAAAATCAAATGTTGATGCGCGGTCTGTGTCTGGGCGAATTGTCGCACGTCCAGAACGTGTCGCAAATGTAATTGCGCGTGCAACAACATTGCCATCACAAACATTTGGAACCGCGTACAATAATTGTCGTGATGCGTATTTTACATGTATGGATCAATTCTGCGCGCAACAAAACGATAGTTATCGTCGTTGTGTGTGTTCTTCGCGTTTGTCGGATATTCAGGCGCGTGAAAATGTTTTATCAAAAACATCGGACAGTTTGCAAGATTTTGGCAATCTGAATATATCAGTTATGACCAAAACCAAACCCGAAGTCCAGGCAATGTTATCTGCATCAACTGGCGAAGTTGCCGCCGCATACGCGCGTGATAAATCTGCGGCTGCCAAAGAATTATCTGGAATCAGTGCGGTATTGGCAAACACAAAATCAAATGCATTATCCACATCCGGCAAGGTTGATATTGGTGGTGATATAAAAACGATATGGTTAACAACTGATTTAGCAGGTGGCGACAGTATTGCGAATTTGACTGGTGAAAAATTATATAACGCTGTTAATGGCCAATGCATAGAATTGGTTCGTGCGACATGTGGGTCTGATTCAACATTGGCGATGGTTGCGTCTGCATATGGAATGTATATAGAAAACGATTGTTCTGCATTGGCGAATGCGCTGGATAAAAAAATTGTTGCGGCGAATGCGGCGGTGCGTGATGCAGAAAAGCAGATGCACGTGGCACGCTTGGAAAATTATAACAATCATAATTCTACGCCGATAAACGATTGTGTCGCCAATGTTCGTGCAGATATAACAATGGATACGGCGTGCGGTACGGATTACATTCATTGTTTAGATATGACAGGCAAGTATCTGAACTATGAAACAGGTGAACCGATTTACACGGCCCAATTTTATCAGTTGGCGGATATGATATCATTAGATGGCGATATATTGAATAATTATCGTAACCATAATATTGTTGCAGATTTAGAACGGCGGCGTCCATATGCTGCGCGCAGTTTGGATTCTTGTCGTGATATTGCAGATGTTGTATGGGATGAATTTGTTCGCCAGGCGATAACAGAAATATATCAAGGGCAACAGGCGCGTATTCGCCAGGTTAAAAACGAATGTTTAGATGTTGTAAATCAGTGCTATGACGAACAAAATCAACAATTAAAAGATTTTAGTAATGTTAACGAACAACTGTTATTGGGTGCGCGTTTGGAATTATCTGAACAAATGTGTCGCGTTAAAATGGAAACGTGCAGTAATTTATACGGTGGTGGCGAAGATGGCTTGCACGAATTATTAATCGCGATGCATGATATTGTTGACCAGCGCATTGCGCGCGATTGTTTAACGACTTTGCAGTCGTATGTTCACGATTTATGTGATGTATCATCTACGAATACAACGCACAAATACCCATATTCATGCCGTACATATTCGCCCGGCAGTGAACAATTTGCATCAACCCCAGAATGTAATGGTGGTGGTGGCACTTGCGACAGTGATTATATGGGCAGTTTGTATCGTAAAATTGTTGAATATGCGAAACAAGCATGTGTTCGTCCATCTGCGGCCGAAGTGTCTGGTTATATTTTACCGACCAGTGTAATTGCTGACATTAATTATGTTATGGATTCTGTGAAATTGGCGATGGCATCCGAACTGTCCCCAGAATGCGAGGCACTGGGTGGATACTGGGTTGGTGCGGCATGGGTTGATACAGAAACATATTTAACAACCGGTACCGGCGTCAGTGGCGATAATAGCGGCATAGAATCTGCGGATGGTTATCATGATACGACATCGCATACTTTGCTTTCCAGATTTTATTTGGAAGTTGGTGCCAGTCCAAATTGGGGATATTGCGCAGATCCAGATTCATTGGATAATTACACTAATTATAATAGTAATTCCAGATTTTGGCGGCGACGTATAGATTTAGACAATTTACAACTTATGGAAATTGGCGATATACGAATTGGCCCTATACAAGCGGGTCCATAAAAAATGCTTTGCTTATTTTATTGAATGTGGTTATATTACACCGCGACAAAATTATAACAGCAAAGGAGATAAAGGTATGTATGCTATATCGCGTGTACACGCGCGTCAAGTTATGGACAGTCGTGGTAATCCGACAATTGAATGTGATATTGAACTGACGGGGGGGGCGTTTGGTCGTGCCGCCGTCCCCAGTGGTGCATCCACCGGTTCGTTTGAGGCACTGGAAATGCGTGATGGTGGTTCTGCATACATGGGCAAGGGCGTTATGAACGCGGTTCGTAATGTTAATGAAATAATTGCGCCTGCGATTATGGGTATGGATGCATCTGATCAGACGGCATTGGATGAAAAAATGATTGTGCTGGATGGAACACCAAACAAAGAAAAATTGGGGGCAAACGCAATATTGTCTGTATCGTTGGCGGTGGCGCATGCGGTGGCGAATGCGCGCAAAATTCCATTATATGAATACATCGCAGAAATTTTTGGTGAAAAAAAACCTTGTGTATTACCGCGTCCAATGATGAACATTATAAACGGTGGTGCGCATGCAGATAATGGTTTGGATGCCCAAGAATTTATGATTATTCCAAATGGTGCAAAATCGGTCAGTGATGCGATTCGTATGGGGTCGGAAATATTTCATAATCTGAAAAAGATATTAAAATCGGACGGTCATTCCACCAATGTTGGTGACGAAGGTGGTTTTGCGCCGAACTTGGATTCTTGTGCGGCGGCGTTGGACACAATTATGGCGGCGATTCGTGCGGCGGGTTATACCCCCGGGACCCAGGTATCTATCGGTTTAGATGTGGCATCATCTGAATTTTATTCTGATGGCGTTTATTCTTTTGAGGGGAAAAAGATGTCATCTGATGAAATGATTGAATTTTATGAAAAATTAATCAGCGAATATCCAATTATATCCATAGAAGATGCCTTGGCCGAAGAAGATTGGGATGCATGGCAAAAATTGACATCGCGAATCGGCAACCGTTGCCAGTTGGTTGGCGATGATTTATTTGTAACAAATCCGATTCGCCTAAAACGCGGAATTGATTGTGGTGCAGCGAACGCAATTTTGATAAAAGTAAATCAAATTGGTTCATTAACAGAAACATTGCGTGCGATTAAGATGGCGATGGACGCTGGCTATGGCGTTATTGTTTCGCATCGCAGTGGTGAAACCGAAGATACCACAATTGCTGATTTATCGGTTGCGACAAATGCGGGCCAGATTAAAACAGGGTCTATGTCGCGTACGGACCGTATGGCAAAGTATAACCAGTTATTGCGTATAGAAGAAAGACTGGACAAATCTGCAAAATATGGCATATAATCTGAAACAGAAGGATAGGAGCAGGGGGGCATCAATGCCCCCTGAATTTTTAGAAAATGATTGACGCAAATATTTTATTATATGTTAAATACGCAATCGCGATTGCGATTTTATTGGTAATTATTTTAGCGCCCGCATGGATTGCGCGCCAGACCAAGCGCGACAAAACAGAAATGGCGATAATTCGTATATCGTCTTGGTTGTTTGGGTGGACGGGTGTTGGATGGCTGGTTGCATTATATTTGGCGGCACGAAAATAAAAAACGCCCATTTGGGCGGGTTTTACATAACAAAGTTTTCACCCAGGTAAACCTTTTTCACCATCGGGTCGCGGACAATTTCAGATGTCGTTCCGTGTTTTAATATCTTGCCATCATGCAGAACATAACTGCGGTCGGTGATCCCCAATGTTTCACGCACATTATGGTCGGTGATAATAACACCCAGACCACGATTCTTTAATTGCGAAACCAGACTGCGGATTTCATTTACGGCAATCGGGTCAATGCCAGCAAACGGTTCGTCCAATAATATAAACTTTGGGTCGTTCGCCAATGCGCGCGCAATTTCAACGCGTCGCCGTTCGCCACCCGACAGCGCGGTTGCCGGACTGCGCCGCAGGGACGATATCGCAAATTCATCCAGTAATGCATCCAGTTTCATTTTGCGTTTTTTCTTGTCGGGTTCAACAACTTCTAAGATTGCCATAATATTTTGTTCCACCGTTAATCCACGAAATACACTGTTTTCCTGGGGCAAGTAACCAATATGCAAACGCGCCCGCTGGTAAAACGGCAGATGTGTTATATCCTGGGAATTCAAGAATATTTGTCCCCCAGTCGCACCAATTTGACCCGTGATACAATAAAATGCGGTTGTTTTGCCGGCGCCATTTGGGCCCAACAAACCAACGGATTCGCCTTGGCGCGCTTCCAGTGAAATATCTTTGATAACCATACGTTTGCCGTATGATTTTGATAAATGCTCAACACGCAGTACAGATTGTTTCATAGCCGTATCACCAGTTCGTTTGTTAATATATTATCACCATTGCTGGAATCAATTTTAACGTTCCCATACAATGTAATTTTTTTATCTTTCATATTATATTCTGCATTGCGCGCAGAAACAATATTTGTTGTTCGTTCGCCATTTACGCGCCGCACAATTGTGCCAGATACACCTTCCATATAAATGACATCAGAATTATTGTATTCTTGACGGCCGGTTTTTGCGTGAATCTTGAACGGGTCGCCGTTTTTATCAGTGCCCGCGAACGACGCACCAGACATCTTGAATTGATTGCTGACAATATCTGTCATATTCACAGCAGTTATCGGTGTCCATATCAGTTGTTTCGTAAATAATGCGCCTGCAATCAGCATCACAATCATAACCAGTCCCCATCCTGTAAAGAAAAATTGCCACAGGCGGGTCCAACGCTTGTGCTTGCCGGCGATTATAAAATTACGGTTGTTATATCTCATATCTCCCAGCATAGCGCACACATAATCAAAATGCAATTTTATATTTGTATGTAATACTTTTTGTGATATAATGATATGCACAGAGAGATGAAAAAGTTTTCGCGATTTATTATTGCAATCTTTGCGTGCGTTTCCACAAATGTGGCGTGCGCGGCGGTTACTGTGAAAAAAGCCCCGACGGTTGCAACAACAACCCAGGCGCCGGCGGCATCTGCGGCCAGTTTGGTGCCAACTGTTGTGCAACTGGTGCAGACTGTATCACAACTGAACAAGGCGCAAAAAGAATTAACTGCAGAATGTATTCCATCGGCCCAGGAACGTGCCTTTGTTGATAATACAATGAAAGAATGGGCAAAAACTGGTGCAGCAACCGCAGACGAAGTTATGAAATCTATTGGACGCGGGATTCAATGCTGTAACAAAGAAACAATGAATAAAGATTATGCAACATCTGTGAAAAACGCCATGGATGCAGATATGGCAGAATGGATTTGTTATGACTGCTTTACGGATGCCACAGACCAAAACGCCATATGGTATAAATATCCCAAGGTTGGGTTTGTGTCATACTGCAAAGACGGGATGAATTCTTGCAAAAATCCGCAGACTAAATCTAATATTTATGAAATATTTAATGTGATTGATTTTACCACGGCAGATTATACCGCCCAGGAATCTGCGATGGCGG
>CAMOFE010000026.1 GCA_946613195.1 uncultured Alphaproteobacteria bacterium | reverse complement strand
TTTCTGGACGTGCGGCATTGTCTGGGATGATAAACTTTATTGTATCCAAGATTGAACGTGCCAAGGCTGATGATTACTTTTGGGCGCGGATACAATCTGGGGAATTTAATACCGAAGATGCAACTGTATTGCAAGATTACTATTTATCTATGCGCGATGATCCAAATGCGTATGCGGCAATGGCAATGTTGCAACGCGGTGAATTAAATGCAACAAACTATGTTCATGTTGGAACATGGGCGCATATACCTGATGCGTGGCTGGGGAAAGAGGCATCTTTATCAATGATTCTGGATTGGTTAAATGCGGCCCAGTTGGCAAATGCCGCCGAACTGGAAGAACGCAGACGCGCCGGTGATCAAATGGTTATGATGGCAGACCCAATGAAAGATGTTTTAGAAGGTGCTGTCAATGAAGCGCGCCGTTATTCATATTCACATCGTGCAGTATTGGAATTAACACAACTGGCAAATACACCAGATAAAGAACGCGGATCAATATTATCAACAGTTATGGCTGGATTATCAATATTCCGTAATGCCGCGGTACGTAACAGAACCAGTCATTCTGATTTTCATTTTTCAGATATGCGTGGAATGGTTGACCCGCGTGATGGCCAGGTTAAACCTGTAACGGTATATTTATCAATTAACATGGTTGATGCCGAGGCATTAAATCCAATCACAGGTATTTTTATTGAACTAATGTCATCTTATTTATTGGCAAATGCACCCGAACAAATGCGTGATGGTGTTCGTATGGGGCCATATCCGGTATTATTTGTATTGGATGAAATGCCAAAAATGCAAAAATTACAGGCGGTGATTCAGGGACCTGATTTAGGACGCGGACAACAAATATCTTATCTGATTATTGGTCAAGATATTCACCAGATTGCAGATAAATATGGTCAAAATGCCGCAGATACTATTATATCAACAACGGCTGCCAAGATTATTTTGCGACAAAATGACCCGGATACCGCAACCAAGTTTTCTAATATGATGGGTTACAAGATGAAAAAAGAAACCGTCAAAGGGGCGGACGGCAAAGATACAGAACAAACCAAAGAAGAATTATTGTATTCACCAATGGATATTATGAAATTAGATAAAAAGAAACATCTTGTTATATTCCAAGGTTGGTATCACCGACCAATAGAGGCAGACCATCAAAACGCATATGAAGATTCGCGTTTGGCATCATTTATGGCGATGGGTGAATCGTCGCCATTACCAGAATTTTTAATACCATATCATCATGCGATGATGGGGTATAGTGGCACGCCACGTGTGTATAATCCACAAACACGTGAAGTTAAATTGATTAATAATAAATAAAAACCGCCCAACGGGCGATTTTTATTTCGCATCAAATGGATTTTCTGATTTTTTATAATCAATAGTTATTGGTAAATGTTCCCAATGTAATGCATTTGCAATTCCGCGCCGTAAATACCGTGTATAAGATTCTGGAATATTGGATGCGCCACCAACATTTATTGTTATACGCATTGGATAACGGCCTGTTTGACGCGCAAATTTAATTTTCATTGGTCGTTTCAGACGCGACATTGGTGGTTGTTTATCTGAAACCAGTTTTTCAATAATTCTGTTTAATAAACTGGTCGGTATGGTTGCCGATGCAATATCCCATTGTTCATAAATACGGCGAAACATATTTTGTACCCCAGTACCCGTTTCTGCGGAAATCGCCAAAATCATTGGTTTTATTATTTGATGAAAAGAATTTGTAAATTGGTGTTTTAATTTTAACAATTTATCATCGCGTAATTCTGGTTCAACTAAATCCCATTTATTTAATGCAACACATAATATTTTCCCAGCATCATAAACGCGTGATGCAATACCCAATGCCTGATTTTCAATATTCTTGGTCGCATCAACAATTAAAATAACAACATCTGCCTGGTCAATTGCATCCAGTGATTTTAATGCAGATATTGTTTCAACATCGTCTGTAACGCCTGCCTTGCGCCGCAAACCCGCGGTATCCATAATAACAATATCGCGCCCATAAAAATGCGTTGGAAATTTTACTGTATCGCGTGTAATACCGGGGGCATCCATAACAATTTGCTTTTTTTCGCCCAAAACACGATTTACAAATGTTGATTTTCCGACATTAGGCTGTCCCAGTACCGCGATTTTTAACCGCGAATCAGTTGGGTTGTTTTCTGGTTCTGGGGCGTTTTCATTATAACCCGCGATTTTATCCAGAAATTCGTAAATATCTGCCAGACCTGTTTTATGTTCTGCGGAAATCATTACCGGCGCACCAAACCCCAGTTTATAAAATTCGTGCGCATCCGCAATTTTGCGTACAGATTCTGTTTTATTCATCAGTAACAGTACAGGTGCCTTTGTTTTACGGCGAACCAAACGCGCCCATTCAATATCAGATGCCGTAATTCCCACGCGCCCATCAACAACAAATAATATCGCATCTGCATCTGCAATAGCCCCTATTGCCATATTCGTTGAATCAGCGGCAATGCCAGATTTTGCGTTTTCCAGTCCCGCAGTATCACGCAACTGGTACGGGCGATTATGAAATGTTCCAATATTTGTATCACGCGTAACCCCCGGGCGGTTATGCACAATTGCATCCCGTGTCCCCGTCAGTGCGTTAAACAAAGTTGACTTGCCTGTATTTGGCCGTCCGGCAATAGTTATTTTTATCATACTTTTTTCCATTGATTTTTTATAATTATAAGGCAAAAATATAAATAATCAAATAAAGGGCGCAAACAATGATTAAAAAAATAAAAAATGCATTAAAACACGTCCGTGATGTTTTGGTCAATCCACGTCGTTATTTTTCACGTATTGTTGCCGATGGTAACCTGGAAGAATCAATGTTCCGTGCGTTTCTGTATGGACTGTTGGGCGGAATTTTGGTGTTAATATTACGGGTTATTGGTGGTGCAACAATAACTATTGGTTCTGGGTTTACAGCATTGATAATAACACCTGTGGTTGCAGTTGCGATATTGTTTATTATGGCGGGACTGATGATGTTGGTATCTGAGATAACAAGTGGTGAACGCGATTGGGAAATTGCGGTCAAAGGATTGGCATCTGTTTTCTTTATATATCCTGTGATTTTAGTTTTAAATGCGCTGGCATTTAATTGCGTCAGTATTTGGGCAATCAGTTTAATTGTTGATTTGTATGTATTATTCTTGTTTTATAATATTGCGCTGTATTGTATGCGTGGTCGCCGTGCGGGTGTTATTACAATAATAATAATATTTGCACTGTTTATAGCGACAGTTTATATCACAGATTATCGTATTGGATGGTTTATGTTAAAGAATACATCTGCAACATTGGCTTGTATGATATAAAATCCGCTGTACAGCGGATTTTAATTGGAATTAAATCATAAATAAAAAAATCTGCTATCTTTTATACAGATAATTGTATTATTATATTTTGCATGAAAAAGATATTTGTGATTTTTACTGTTTTTTTATTAAGCGGGTGTATGGCATCTTTTAATTCCCGTATGGATGGTGTGCGTGGCGCATTTTTATCTGGGGATTTTGATGGTGTAACAAAATTTACAGATAATAAAGATTATTCCCAGCAAGATGATTTAGAATTATTAGTATCTGGGAACGCATTGTTTAATGCGGGTAATTATTCTGAATCTGATAAAGTGTTTGAGGAATTTAATAAACGCAACACCGACACAAATTCGTTCAGTTTAATGCGTGAATTTACCACTATTACCACAGGTGCAATGTCAACAGATTATCGTCCATATATGATGGATACATTGTTTGTATCATATTATCAGATTTTGTCCGCATTGGCTGAAAACAGATGGTCAGACGCACGTGTTATTATAAATCAATCATATGCACGACAACAGAAAATGTCGCGTGAGTATAAAAACCTGATTAACAAAAAATCAGAATCTGTGCAAAGTGCAATGGATTTAGAACAAGATATTCGCGATAATAATGCACAATGGGCCGCATACAGCGATATTATGAATCCGGCGTTAATGTATTTATCAGGAATTTATTTCTTGTCTGATTCTGATTTTTCAACCGCAGAAACATATCTTAATCGCGCAACAGGTATGACAAACAATAATTCATATGTTACGCGTGATTTAGAATTGGCAAGAAATAAAACAAAACCAGAAAATACCACTTGGGTTTTCATAGAAAATGGTTTTGCACCAAAACTGGTTGAAAAAAGAATTAATATTCCATGGTTGGTTGGACCTGGGATATCTATGATAACAATTGCTGTGGCGGAACCTGTATTTAATAACAGCACATTGAACATAAATGGTGCAAAAAAAATTGCAGATGTTAATGCAATGTTTATGACAGAATTTAATGAATACAGTGTAAATTCTGCCCTGCGTAGTGCGGCGGCTGCCGCTGCGCGCGTGGTTCTGCAAACAAGTGCATATAACTCAAAATCTAAATTTTCACCGCTATTGGGGTTGGGCGCAACAATATTTTCAATTGCAACAACATCCGCAGATATTCGTAACTGGGGGGTGTTGCCAGAATATATTTACGCAATTCGTACAGATACACCAAAAAGTGGCTTGCTGGAATTAAAATCTGGTGGTAATGTTGTTACAAGTATAAATATGAATAAATCTGGGAATAATATTGTATATATCAGATTTCTGGGACAGAATACTGTGGTACATATTATGAATATAAAATAAACAAAAGGAGAAAAAATATGAAAAAAATATGCCTTATGCCGTGTGCGTTATGCATTGTGCTGATGGGTTGCGGTGAAACGCGTGTTGTTGATTTAGACAACCAGACAGAAGTCGCAACGATGCAAAATGTAATGGAACTGGAATATCGTGATTGGGAAAAAGCCGCAACAAAAATGACAGAATCAATGTTAAAAAGTGGCGCATTTCAACGCGTACAAAATCCAATCATCGCAATTGATGATATCAAAAATGATACAATGCAACGCATTGATACAGATTTGTTAGTTAAAAAAATTCGTAAAACAGTTGTAAATTCTGGTCGTGCCCAGGTTACAACAACATTTACCGGCGAAGAAAAAATGTCTGATAAAATGCGTACAACGCGCGGAAATTCAGAATACAACGCATCTACATTTGCACAAAAAGGCACACTGGTTGCGCCAAATATGTCGTTGACAGGTAAAATGATTCAACGCAACTTGAAATTAAAATCTGGCTGGTTCAGCAGTGTTGACACGCGTGTTGAATACTATATGCAATTAACATTAACAGACCTGAAAACAGGTTTATCTGTTTGGGAAGAAGAAGAACCAATCGTCAAAGAAGGCGATCATGCACCAACATGGTAAAAACAAAAAACAGCCCCGTTTGGGGCTGTTTTTTTAGAATTCTGTTCGCAATGCAACCGATAAAAATGGTGTATCGGATGTAATCCCCAGCGACATCCATAAATCAACATTTTTTGTATATTTGTATCTGAATGATGCAATTCCTGTATGTGTCGCACGATTGTGAACATCACTGTCCCATATACCAGTATCTGATAATATATATGATAAAGATACTGTATAACTTAATAAATCATAACTGACCCCGGTGCCGAACGATACACCATCAGATACAACACCAACCGGATTTTTATCGTAAATTGCGCGTGCGTTCAATCCCCAAATCCAACTGTTATATTGCAGATTCATTCCCATAAACCCTTGGGCGCGCCAATCGGCGGTAACTGGGGGTGTATATGCATCCGCCACCCATTCATCCAATCCAGATGTTAATGATGCACCAAATGAATATGCCGTTTTTAACTTTCCACTGGGTCTGCGCAGTTTAATACCAATATCAACCGAATAATCATAATCATCTGTTAACCCAGATACAGATAACCCATATTGATTTCCATTAATAGGTGCCGATACAATATTCATACGCAACGCGTTATATCCAGTTGTTATTGCAGAATCAGATATAACCGCATATCTGGGATGAATTTTTTTATAAAACATCGGTCTGTCGTTTACACGCATACCGCCAACATCTGGGATACCAACACTTAATTTGCGTGCAACAGAATCAGTAAAACCAACCTCTATACGGCCCAGACTGCGCGATTCAAGAAATGCGAACAAATCATGTTTATAATCGTCCATATCCAATGCAGCGGCATCTAATGAATAAACAGTACCGATTGTATAAGAATTATTGATATTATAGTTTATCTGTGCACGCGCGCGCCAATCACCCAAGAAATCTGGTTTCTCAAAATCAGGTTCTATAACGCCTGCGGTGCCATAACCTGTCAAACGAAACGAAAAATCATCTGTATCATATCGTAATGCAGATGCAGAACCGATAACAGAAATTATACTTAATACACTGACAGGAATTATTTTAATAACAGACATTGTGGGTTATCCTTGGGCCTCGGTTAAAATTGCAGTGCGCAATTTGTTATATGCGCGTTCTTCTATTTGGCGGACGCGTTCACGTGAAATACCGTATTTTGCCGCCAAAGATTCCAGTGTTTGTGCCGGTTCTGATAATCGCCGTGCACGCAATATCTCGCGATCGCGTTCCGGCAGTTCCGCTAAATGGCGGCGCAGCATTTCATAACCACGTCTGCGAAATTCACGCCGTTCCGCGTTTTCTTCAATACCATCATTATCATCGGTCATATTTGATAAAATATCCCCAGAATCAGAATCGCCAACCCGCATCGGCGCATTCAGTGATATATCACGCGCAGATATACGCGTTGCCATACGCGATACATCAGATTCTGGGACAGATAAATATTCTGCGATTTGTTTTGTTTGTTCTGAATTCAGATTGTTATCCATAATCCCCAGTGCGCGTTTTGCGCGTGCCAAATTAAAGAAAACACGTTTTTGGTTTGCAGATGTGCCGATTTTAACCATTGACCAATTATTCAGGATTGTTTCATAAATTTCTGCCTTGATCCAAAACATTGCATATGTAGAAAAACGAAACCCTTTTTCTGGGTCAAATTTTTGCAATGCCTGCATCAGCCCCATATTCCCAGACGCAATTAAATCAGCCACCGGGACACCATAATTCTTGAAATCATATGCCACAGACACAACCAAGCGCAGATGACTGGCCACCAGTTTTTCAGCCGCAACTTTATCCTGATTTTTAACCCAATTTGTTGCGTATTCATATTCTTCTTGGGCGGTTAATACAGGGATTTTCTGAACATTTTGTATATATTGCGCCAAACCTGCGTCATCACTGACACCACGTGCCGCGATAATACTGGTGTTTTTAACAACCGGTAAAGCGTTCTTGATTTCTTTGCTCATAACTTTTATAGTATAGCAATAAAATAAAAATTATCAAGACAACAGGAGAAATTCTATGGCAACAATATCGGAACGAAACAAAAACATTAAAATGCCTAAAAAAACACGCGAAGAATACGCCGAAGACGCATTATACCGCGAAGTATGGGAAGAAGTTAATAACGAAAAAACTATTCGTTTTGTGAAGAAATATTGGCGTTATATGGTATCTGCGGCAATCGTATTGATGATAATTGTTGTCGGCGTACAGATTGGTTTACGTATGCACCATAAAAACAAAGTTGCATCTGCAATTAATTATGAAACAGCATTGGCATCGGCAGATGCGCGCGCGTTGGCGGCAATTGGTGAAAACACCAATGGTGCAAATTCTGATTTAGCACTGTTTCAATCATATGTTATTGAAAAAGATATTAAAAAACTGGAATATTTGGCGGCAAATGCATCTACGCGTGATTTGCGCGATTTGGCAAAAATGCATATCGTATCAATTCGTGGTGATGAAATGACCGCGCCCGAGATGGAAAAGTATCTGTCTGATCTGGATACAAAAAAATCACCATTTTATTTTACCAGTTGTCTGTTAATCGCGCAAAAATATTTGGCATCTGGCGATAGGATTGCGGCTGATAAATGGCTGGATAAAATCATAAATGATTCAGATGCACCAGATGTTATTTCTGCAAATGCACAAATGTTAAAATAAAAAGCAAAGGAAAATATTATGCGTAAATTTATCGCAATATTTGTCTGTATGGCGGCAATTGTCGCATGCGATAAACATGACCCGATTTTACCAGGTACACGCAGTGATATTTTTGATACCATGGACATTCGTGTATTAAATACAAATGTTCCAAATTTACCAGATAATATTGATGCATCAGAACCTGAACCGTGCCCATATTCGCGCGATGAAAAAAACACAATTTGGAATGGTGATAAAAAAATCTATGCTGGATTTCCAACCACAAATTTTGTGCGTGGCGCATCTGCACCTGTATGCAGCGGAAAATACATATACACAGGATTATCAACAGGGGAATTGGTGAAAATAAATCCTGTAACGCGCAGTTTGGTTTGGTCGGCTGATATTTATCGTACAAATAATATGACAGGTGGCGCATCATTGGTTGATATTGTTGCATCCCCCATTGTTCGTGGTAATTATGTGTATGTTGGCGGTATGGGTGATGCATTGTGTAAATTAAATGCAAATAACGGGAATAAGATTTGGTGCGACAATATCAGTATAACAAACAATTTTATATTTGTATCAGACACAATATTTGCAGTTGGTTCTGATAAAAATCTGTATGCAATAAACGAAAAAAACGGTGATGTTTATTGGCGTAGTTCTGTTAAACGCTTGGCTTCGCCTGTGTACAGTGAAAAAGTCATAACTGTGGGTCGCGAAAAAATCAACGCGGAAAGTGGCGAATTATTAAAATAAATTAAAATCGTTAACAAACGCCTCGCGCAGGGCAGTATCAACTTCGGCACCAGATAACCCAGATTGACGTAAATATAATATTTGCGCATCTTTTGGTTTATAGATAGATGCACTGTGGTCTGCGCGTGTTGGTTCTGATGATATTTTTTGTTTTGGTAAAAATGTTATTTTTGCTGTTTTATCAGATAATGCAGAAAAGTTAATATCAGATTCGCAATCATTACAATTTTCATCGATTATCGCCGTGCCAGATAAATTGGATACACTGCCGCGGTTCGCAATCAGTTTTACAGCGAATAAAATCGTATTTTTACCGGTCAAATGCCGGCCAGAACAGTCAAATTTTAATGTGGATGAATTTTCCATCATAACATGTGCGCGAAAATCAGAATTTTTCCCGGCATTTTTAACAAAAATGTTAAAAAAAGCCGGCTTTTTATTTTTTATATTCACAGATAAATATACCGGCTGGTTATCCACAGTGATATCCACATTTAACTCGTTTTCACTGGCAATTTCACCGACATAAATTATATGCACCGGTAAATCATAATTTTTATTAATTGCACCATACGGCAAGGTTGATAATTCTGGTATATAAATACCGTCCCGAAAAACAATAGTTTCGGCTGGAAAAGGTTTTATATTGAATTCTTGCCACATGTATGCCATATTATTCGCATTATAAAGGACTTTGATATGGGATTCAACTGCGGAATTGTAGGTTTGCCAAATGTGGGTAAATCAACATTGTTTAATGCACTGACGCAAAGCGCTGCGGCAGATGCGCAAAATTACCCTTTTTGTACGATTGAACCAAATACAGGGCGCGTTGTTGTACCTGATGACACATTGATGAAATTGGCGGAATCTGTTAATTCTGCAAAGATTATACCGACACAATTGGAAATTGTTGATATCGCAGGCCTGGTACGTGGTGCATCTGCGGGCGAAGGTTTGGGTAATAAATTCTTGGGCAATATTTTATCAACAGATGCAATTATTCATGTCGTCAGATGTTTTGAGAATGATGATATAGTCCATGTAAACGGGCGTATAGACCCAATAAGTGATATTGATACGATTGAAACAGAATTAGCATTGGCGGACTTGGAAAGTTTGGAAAAACAAATTAAAAATTTGGAAAAAAAGGCGCGCGGATTGGATAAAGATGCGGCTAAATTACTGTCCGATGCAAATATAATAAAAAGTGCGCTGGAAAATGGTACACCGGCACGAAAATCAGGTGTTGATGCCACACCATTTAATTTATTAACGGCAAAACCTGTTATTTATGTTTGTAATGTAGAAGAAGCATCTGCTGCGACGGGTAATAAATATTCTGATTCTGTGCGTGAAAAATTCGGGTCTGAAAATGCTGTTTTGGTTATATCGTCCAAGATAGAAATGGAAATTGCACAAATTGTGGATGCAGATGAACGCAAAATGTTTTTGGATGAACTGGGGTTGGCAGAATCTGGATTAGAACAAGTTATAAAAACAGGTTACAGCACATTGGGATTGCAGACTTTTTATACTGTTGGCCCAAAAGAAGCACACGCATGGACAATAACGCGCGGGATGACCGCACCAATGGCGGCAGGTAAAATCCATACGGATTTTGAGCGGGGGTTTATCCGTGCAGAAATAATTACACCATCTGATTGGTTGGAACTGGG
>CAMOFE010000025.1 GCA_946613195.1 uncultured Alphaproteobacteria bacterium | reverse complement strand
TTGCGATTGTGTACGCTGCTGCTTCAGACTGTTCTCATACGCATTACAGTCGGAACGTATTTTCTGCGAATATATCAATTGCAATGCCGACATTTCATTTGCACATTCTGGGATTCTGGCACGACATAATTCATATGCTGCATTATGCAATGCCGCACCTTCGCCCATGGATAAATCACTGGCGGCACCAAATACATCAAAATCTTCTTCATCCATAACAACATCCCATGCAGACAAATCCAATTGTCGCCGGGTACTTTTTTTCTGGGTTGCACCTGTTGCCTCATCCGCGGCAGCCTTAGCATTCGCGATAATCTTATCCGCATCCGCGCCCAATTCCAGACGTTCAACACCATATGTCGCCATTTGATAACTTTGTAAATCAACGTTTTCTATTTCTGCTAAAATCTCGTTTAATTCTTTGATTTTATTGCTGCACAAACAACGACCACCGTTCGTGTTTTCCAGCATACAAAATGAATCCATACAACCGAAATACTTTTGCTGACATTCTTGATTAATCGCAGTATTTTCTGTGGCACCAGATACCTTGGTACCAACATTAACAACCTTTTGTTTTGTTGCAACGGCCGCACGCGCAGTTACAGCGTTGGCATTTCTTGGTTGCACCGCAGAACGTCCAGATATTGATGCATTAACAGCCGAACGTTGATTATTGGCCGTACGCGCGACAACAGACGATTGTCGTCCAGACGAATTTGCCGACACAGGTGCAGACGCACCCGCACGTGCACTTGGTCGTGGTGCCGCATTTGCAACACAGATTATACCAGCAAAAACCATTAAAAAAATGGCAAGTTTTTTCATATGTACATACTCTCGTACCTAATATGATATCATAAAATATGTTTTTTACCAAGAATAATATAGCAAAAAAAATCGCGCCATTGGCGCGATTGTTATTAAACACGACGTACTTTTTTTGGACGGCACCCATTATGTGGAATACGCGTTGTATCAGTAATAGATTGAACTATCAAGCCCGCATTTGCCAAACCACGAACGGCGGCTTCACGTCCTTGGCCAATACCACGCATCAAAACATCAACTGTTTTCATACCCATTTCTGCAACTTTCTTGCCGATGCTGTCCGCAACAATTGTTGCGGCGTATGGTGTTGATTTTTTTGCACCCTTGAAATTATTTGCGCCGGCGGTTGCCCATGTTAATACAGCACCCGATTGGTCTGTAATTGTGATACGTGTATTATTATTTGTTGCAACAATATGCGCAATACCATGCGATACTTTCTTTACAACTTTCTTTTTAGCTTTTGTAACTGCCATTATTTTTTACCTTTGTTAGATGTCTTCAATTAACTATAGTGTTAATCTCTACCTGAAATTATTATTTACCCTTGGTTGCGGAACCTGCAACTACAACGCGTTTACCTTTGCGGGTACGTGCGTTTGTTTGTGTGCGTTGACCGCGAACCGGCAAACGGTTACGATGACGAATACCGCGATATGCCTTTAAGTCTTGCAAACGTTTGATATTCATCGCAACTTCACGGCGAACATCACCTTCTACCTTGAAGTTTTGTTCAATATAATTTGATATTTTGATAACATCCGCGTCTGTCAAATCTTTTGCGCGCAGACCATCTTTTAATTTCAGCGCCTTGCAAACCTGTGCGGCTTTGGCTGGGCCGATACCATGAATGTACTGCAACGCAATTTCAATGCGTTTTTCTGTTGGGATGTTAACACCTGCTATACGTGCCATCTTTTATTTTCCTTTTTATTTTACTGTGTTCGCATATTTTTATGCGCCCATACAAAACCCAAAACACCGATAATTTCAGAACCTTGGGCTATTTTTATTTTGCCGCATCATTTTATACAAAATGCAACAAAAGTCAAATCTTGTTTTCAGACTATCCACGAATATTATCCGCGGAAACGTCCTTTGTGTGCGCCACCATTACTGATAACGCCATTGTATTTTTTCGCAACCAAGTATGATTGAACCTGGTTCATTGTATCCAGAACAACACCTGCGACAATCAATACACTGGTCCCACCAATTACCAACGGCATTCCAAAATGCGTATTCAAGATAATTGGTATCACACAAACAACAATCAGATACATAACACCAATTGCTGTTGTTCGCGAAACCACACCGTCCAGATGCGCGATTGTTTGTTCGCCTGGACGAACGCCTGGAATATAACCACCAGCATTTTTCAAGTTATTGCTGGTTTCTTCGGAATTAAATACAACAGCCGTTTGGAAATATGCAAAGAACGCAATCAAAACAGTATATGTAATAATGTATGACCATGCACCATATGTAAAGAATCCGATAATATTCTGAACAATCAAATTTTCACTCTGCGCGAAACGTTGAACAAACGCAGGCAACATCATAATAGACGATGCAAATACCGGTCCCATAACACCAGACATATTAACCTTTATCGGCAAATAAGATGCATTTGTGTTCACAACACCATTTGCCATAACTTGACGCGGATATAAAATCTGGATACGACGTTGGGCTTGCTCAAAAAATGCAATCAATGCAATTATACCCACAACAAACGCAATAACCAACGCAATCATTGCAGGCGACATTTGCCCAACTGAACCCAACGAGAATATTTTTGCGACACCACTGGGAACTTCGGCAATAATTCCAGCGAAAATCAATAATGATGCACCTTGACCTATGCCACGCGCTGTAATTTGTTCCGCCAACCACATAACAAATACAGTACCACCAACCAGCGCAATAATCGCAGATAACTCAAACGCAAAGCCCGGATTAATAACTGCTGCAACACCATTTACAGGTGCCATAACTTCCAGTCCGCGAACAACCGCCCAACCCTGGACAACCGCCAACAACACCGCCAAATAACGCGTATATTGGTTAATTTTAATGCGTCCCGATTCGCCTTCTTTGCGTAAATCGTTTAATGATTTACTGGTTGCGGTCAATAACTGTAAAACGATAGATGCAGAAATGTATGGGAAAATGTTTAATGCCAACACAGACATACGCGACAGCGAACCACCTGCGAACATATCAAACATTCCCATCATGCCACTGCCTTCGCCACTGAACAAGTGTAAAACCGCAGATGCGTTTACACCCGGCAAAGGAATAAAGGAACCGATTCTATAAACAATTAATGCCGCGGCTGTGAATAAAATGCGTTTCTGCAAATCACTCAGCCCCTTAAAAAAATCTCTCACAAACCTCATCTGAATCAGTCCCTTGTATCAATTATTTTGCACACAATGTTACAGCATAGTTTTCATTTGCTAAATCCTTGGCGTCACCAAAGAACACGCGATAAAAACATCTGTCTTCTATACCTGCATTGCGCAATGCAACATATGGAATAACATTGATGTAAACGAATTCATCAGACAAATCTGCTTCGGTTATTTCCGCAGATAAAAATGCAGAAGTGCGCTTTTTCGCGGCAACCGCTTTTAATTCATCTGTGGCTGGTGCTTTTAACAAGAAATCACCTGCGGCACCCATACGCACAAATTGCGAACCAGGAACCACAGATTCAATCAGTGCCAAATCTTTTTCATTTGGTTGATTAGATTTTGTAAAGAACCAATAGCCGACAATTACTAACAGCACCAAAACCAAAACGCCTAAAACTTTTTTCATGATGTTTCCTCCCTTTTTGTTTTATTTGCTTTTGATTGAACCACCTGCTTTTACAATTGCAGCCTCGGCCGCTTTGGACCATTTGTCTGCAATAATATTAACAGATGTTTTTATCTCGCCTTTGGCCAAAACTTTCAAGCCACTTAATTTGCGGTTGATAATTTTTGCCGCCAGCAAAGAATCCATTGTTATCGGTGATTTTGCATCAATTTTGCCTGATTTAACAAATTTTTCAATATCACCAATATTAATCGTAACGTATTCTTTGGCAAATGGATTATTGAACCCAAATTTTGGGAAACGGCGCAAAATCGGCATTTGTCCACCCTGGAAAGTTGCCTGTTTGCGGGAACCGCTGCGTGCTTTTTGTCCCTTGTGACCACGGCCTGCTGTTTTACCATATCCAGAACCAATACCACGACCAACGCGTTTAACATCACTACGTGCGCCTAAATTATCCATCAATGCATTCAGTTTCATTTTCGTTTTCCTTTTATCCTGCGACTATTAATATAGTCCTTTTTCGCATGCAACACAAGCGTGCATACTCGGTTTTTTTTATTTATTTTTCAACAACTGTTACCAAGTGTTTTACTTTGGCAATCATACCACGAACAGATGGTGTATCTTCCAATTCTTTGGTTTTTCCGATGCGTCCCAATCCCAATGCCATAATAATTTTGCGCTGTGATTCTGGACGTGCAATTAAACCTTTGGTTTGTTTCACAATTATTTTAGCCATAATTTTTCTCCATTTCCAGCGTATTATTTATTATCTTCTTCGGTTGTTTCTGTTTTTTTGCCGTCACGACCAGCAATGATTTCAGAAACAGTTTTACCACGACGCGCCGCAACTGTTTTTGGCGAATTCATTTTTGCAAATGCCAAGAATGCCGCGCGAATCATATTGTTGGGATTGTTGGAACCTTGGGATTTTACAACAACGTCTTGCACACCCAAGCATTCAAACACCGCACGCAACGCACCACCTGCAATGATACCAGTACCAGGAACCGCACTGCGTACAACCAACTTTGATGCGCCGTATTTTGCATCACTGTCGTGATGTAATGTACGGCCTTCTTTCAATGGAACGCGAATCATTTTTGCCTTGGCTGCTTTGGTTGCTTTCTGGACAGCAGATTGCACTTCCAGTGCTTTACCTTTGCCAAAACCAACACGGCCCGCCTTGTCACCAACAACGACCAATGCGCTGAATGACATATTGCGACCACCTTTTACGGTTTTAGATACGCGATTGATAGAAACTAATTTATCTACCAAATTATCTGTTTGTAATTTTTTATCATCAAAACGTGCCATTATAAACTCCTAAAAACTTTATATTCTGACGCCACCCGCACGAATCGCTTCGCACAGTGCTTTTACACGACCATGATAACGATAGCCACCACGGTCAAAATAACATTTGTCTGCAATTTTCGCAGCAACAACACGTTCTGCAAATGTTTTACCAACCATTTCTGCGCCGGCAACATTCCAACCTTTGCCCTTGAACGCTTTTTCTTTGCTGGATGCAGCACAAATTGTGTGACCACGTTCATCATCAATCGCCTGGATTTCAATATGACGACCCGAACGGAAAACCGACAGGCGGATTTTACCAGGATTTTTTCTTTTCAGCGCACCGCGATTCGCCAATGTGCGTCTTGATTCTGAGTCCAAATGTTTCAACATTTCGTTTCCTTTTTTTCAATTTCCGTAACAGCGGAAATTATTTTTTAATTATTTCTTTTTACCTTCTTTACGACGGATTTTTTCACCCTTATAGAAGATGCCCTTGCCTTTATATGGGTCTGCTTTGCGAACTTTATGAATTTTATCAGCAAACAAACCAACCAAACATTTATCAATACCCTTAATTGTAAATTCGGTTGGCGCACCACCCATTTCAACGGATAAACCTTGTGGGATTTCCATAATCACATCATGTGAAAAGCCTGCAACCAAAACCAATTTATTACCACTGACAGACGCCTTGTAACCAACGCCTTTCATATACATTTCTTTGGAAAAACCTTTGGTTACACCTTCAACAGCACTGCGAATATTGCGGGTCATTGTTCCCCACATTGCACGCGAAGCACCGTCTTCGGCGTTTTTTGGTGTAACAGAAACTTCTGCACCTTCTACTTTGATATCAACCAAACCTGCATGCTTGGTATCCAAAGACAATTTCAATTCGCCCTTGGGACCCTTAACAACTAACGTATCGCCAACAATTGCCGCGGTTACGCCGTCTGTTAATTTTACTGGATATTTTCCTGCACGAGACATAATTAAAACCCTTTTATCTTAGATAACCTTGCACAACACTTCACCACCAACGTTCATCAAGCGTGCCTTGTGATCGGTCATAACGCCATTTGGTGTGGATACAATCGCAATACCCAAACCATTCAGAACTTTTGGCATTTTCGCACTGCCGGAATATACGCGACGCCCTGGTTTAGAAACCACGGATATTTCTTGAATCGCGCCATTTCCGCCAACATATTTTAATTCAACAACCAGATTAGAACGATGTTCGTCAATTTTGACTTGCTTGAAATCAGTAATAAAACCTTCGTCCTTTAATACAGCCAGAACCGCCGAACGCAGTTTGCTGTTTGGAATTGTAATTGTTTCTTTACCGGCGTTTTGACCGTTACGAATACGGGTCACCATATCGCCGATTGGGTGTGATAATGACATCTTTTACTCCTTTGCTGCGGAAAAACCGCGCGTTGAACCAGTTGCATTGTCCACAACTGTGTTTTTGTTTTTACCAACTGGACTTGCGTACACCTGGTAATTTACCTTCGCTGGCCAATGTGCGCAATTGTTGACGACACAGACCAAACATACGTGAAAATCCGCGTGAACGTCCTGTTACAGAGCAACGGTTACGCAGACGCGTTGGGTTTGCATTACGTGGCAATTTTGCCAGTTTTTTCATTGCATCCATACGTTCGTCTGGTGTTGCATTAACAGACATTTTCGCCTTGATTGTTTCGCGTTTTTTTGCATATTGCGCGACCAATTTTTCACGTCTTTTCTGTTTATTTATCAGTGCTAATTTAGCCATCTATTTTTTCCTTACTTTGTATTTTATTTCAGAACCAATGGCAAGCCGATTTTTGTCAGCAATGCACGTGCTTCTTCATCAGTTTTTGCTGTTGTTGCGATAACGATATCCATCCCGCGAATCGCATCAATTTTATCAACAGAAATTTCTGGGAATATCAAATGTTCACGGACACCGAATGCATAGTTACCACGACCATCAAATTTAGATTTTGATAATCCACGAAAGTCTTTTACACGTGGCAACGCAACAGTAATCAATTTATCCAAGAAATCATACATTCTTTTGCCGCGCAGTGTTACCTTGGTACCAATCGCCTGACCTTCGCGCAAACGATATGTCGCAATAGATTTTTTGGCGCGTGTAATAACTGACTTTTGTGCAGCAATCGCTGTTAAATCAGCCACAGCAGAATCTAATTTCTTTTTATCAGAAACCGCTTCGCCAACGCCCATATTCAATACGATTTTATCTAATTTTGGCACCGCCAATGCATTTTTGTACCCGAATTCTTTGATTAATTCTGGAACAATTTGTTTTTCATAAATTTCACGCAATCTGCTTTGCATTTCTTATTCCTTATTTTTTCGTCCCGTAACAGCGGAACATTAGGTTTTATTAAATTTCTGCCCCTGATTTTTTGGAAACGCGTACTTTTTTGCCGTTTTCAATTTTATAACCTGCACGTGTCGCCTTTTTTGTTTTTGGGTCAATCAGTGCAACATTAGAAACATGTACAGGTGCCTCGCGGTCAACGATATGGCCTGGTTGTTCCTGGGTTGGTTTCACATGCCATTTATGACGGTTAACGCCTTCTACTACTACGCGCGATTCTGTTGGGCGTGCTTCCAGCACTTTACCCTTGACACCTTTGTATTTTCCAGAGATAACTACGACTTCATCGCCTTTTTTAATTTTCATTTTATAACCCCTTTTATATTACTTCTGGTGCCAAAGACACAATTTTCTGAACATCGTATTTGCGACGAACTTCGCGCGCAATTGGTCCAAAAATACGTGTACCAATTGGTTCAAAATTATTTTTATTAATTAAAACGACCGCATTATCATCAAAACGGATAATTGAACCGTCTGGACGTTTAATTGGGAACTTGGTACGAACAATAATTGCACGTTGCACAGTACCCTTTTGCACTTTACCACGCGGAATCGCTTCTTTGATTGCGACAACAATTTTGTCGCCAACCGTTGCATAGCGGCGGTGTGAACCACCCAAAACCTTGATGCACATTGCTTTGCGTGCACCAGAATTGTCTGCAACTGTCATAACTGTTTCATTCTGAATCATAATCTAATCCTTTACCTGCAAACCGGGCAATCCCCAGTTGCTTTGTTATGGGCCCCGACTGCCACACATCCGCGTTTTTGGATGCGCAACCTCAAAAGGCCCGTCTTGATTTAGTCCGCAACATCAACCGATTCGTCTTTGGAAACACCAACGCGTCCCTTAACGACCCAAGTTTTTGTTTTGGAAATCGGACGATGTTCTTCTATGGCAACGATATCGCCAACCTTGTATTCATTGGCTTCATCATGTGCCTTGTACTTTTTGTTCTGCTTTACGAACTTGCCATACAGGGGATGGCGGAAACGGCGTTCCACTTCCACTACGACAGTTTTGTCGTTTGCTGTACTTTTAACAGTTCCTTGCAGTATACGTTTTGGCATAACTTACTATCCCTTATACTTTGTCTTGTTTTTACTGAACCAATTTTGGTTATGATATCTTAAATTTAAGAAATCTCAACAAAAATCAGCATTTTTTATTTTGCAGCGTTCAATTTAGTTTTTACGCGTGCAATTTCACGGCGTGTTTGACGCATAACATGCGTTTTCGGCAGTTGTCCCGCCGAATGCGCAAAGCGTTGATTCATCTGTTCTTTTTTCAGATCAACCAATTTGCTCTGCAACGCTTCTTTTTCTAATTTTTTTTCTGCCATTTTTTCTAACCTTTTATTTGCAAACTAGTTAACCTTGCGTTCAACGATTTTTGTTTTAACAGGCAATTTTGCCGCTGCCAACGCGAACGCTTCACATGCGATTTCTGGTTTTACACCATCAATCTCAAACATAATACGACCTGGTTTTACACGGCAAATCCAGTATTCCACAGCACCTTTACCCTTACCCATACGAACTTCGGCTGGTTTTTTAGTAACCGGAACATCTGGGAAAATACGAATCCATAATTTACCCTGACGACGCATATGACGGGTAATTGCGCGACGCGCGGCCTCTATCTGGCGGGCGGTTACGCGTTCTGGACTCAACGCTTTCAGTCCAAAAGAACCAAATGCTAATTCACTGCCACCTTTGGCGACACCATGAATACGGCCTTTGTGCTGCTTGCGAAATTTTGTTTTATTTGGCATCAACATTTCTACAACCTTTTATTACTTACTTTTTCTTTCACTGCTGCCGGCGTATTCGGTGGGACGTGCCATTTCAGATGCCAGCTTTTCTTTATTTACGACATCACCCGTGTAAATCCAAACCTTTACACCGATAACCCCGTATGTTGTTTTCGCCTGGATTGCGGCATAATCAATATCTGCGCGCAATGTATGCAGTGGAATACGACCTTCGCGGATTTGTTCACTGCGGGCGATTTCGGCGCCATTTAGACGCCCGGAACACATAACTTTTATCCCTTGTGCACCGGCTTTTTGTGCGTTTTGTACGGCTTTTTTCATAGCGCGCTTAAAGGACACACGGCCTTCTATTTGCTGCGCAATGTTTTGCGCAACCAATTTTGCATTCAGATCTGGACGGCGAACTTCATAAATATTCACAACGACCTGATCATTTTTAACCAATTTCTTGATATCGTTACGCAGAGTTTCTATATCTGCACCATTTTTACCGATAATCATACCTGGACGCGATGTGTGAACAGTTACAACAACTTTTTTAGCAAACCGTTCAATAACAACTTTTGCCAGTCCTGCTTTCTTTAATTTCTTTTCAATAAATTTACGAATTTTGATATCTTCGGCCAACAAATTCGCATAATCTTTTTTACCTGCAATCCAACGCGAATCGGTAATTTTATTAATAAATTCGCGCAATGAAATTGGTGATACTTTCTGTCCCATTTTTTGCTTTTCCTTTTAATTTTTATGATGGGCGTTCTTGAAACCGATTGCGGTTTTATTCAGGATTTGCATCCATACCGCCCATCATTCATTTTTTATTTTGTTTCTTTTTTTGTTGTTTTTTTCTTTGGCGCCGCGCCCGATTCCAAGACAATTGTCAAGTTAGAGAACGGTTTTAATATTGGACGCGCGCTGCCGCGTGGTCCTGCCATGATGCGTTTCATTGTTAATGCCTTGCCACACCAAATTTCTTTGACGAACAAAGTATCCGCCGCCAAGTTTTTGTTGTGTTCTGCATTTGCAATCGCAGACATTAATGTTTTTAACACTTCGCCTGCAACGCGCTTTTTAGAAAATTTCAAGACATCAATTGCACGATCAACCGGCAATCCACGCACCATATCGCAAACCAAATTCAGTTTTTGATGACTGACGCGTATCATTTTATTGAATGCGCGCACTTGATTATCTTTGATTCCATATCTTGCTGTTGTCATAATTTGCTATCCTATTATTTTTTGGCCGCAGCCGCTTTTTTATTTGCCGCATGCCCTTTGAACGTGCGTGTTGGCGCAAATTCACCCAATTTATGACCAATCATATCTTCTACGACGGCCACTGGGATAAATTTGTTACCATTGTGAACCT
>CAMOFE010000024.1 GCA_946613195.1 uncultured Alphaproteobacteria bacterium | reverse complement strand
CGTGGCGAATGCCACGCAGGGGGGGCGTGTCAGATTCCCCGGCAACAATGTTGCCGTTGGGAATCTGGGGTGGGGGGGGTGCCCGCAACACGAAAATAAGGCAAAAAGGCAACATAGGGCATAAGGAGAGAAAATAACCACCAGCAACCAAAAAAAAAACGCGCCGGTGGCGGCGATTTTTTATTTCTTTTGTAAAATCAAAAATCGGGCGCGACCATATTTTTTATCACGCAATATATTCCAAATCGCCATATCGGGTAAAACAGATTGTTCTGCATCTTGTTCCCATATCAATATCGTGCCAACGCGCATTATCGCGCCAACGCGCCGTACAAACGCAACACCCACAGACGCATCGGCATAGGGCGGGTCAACAAATATTAAGTCTGCATTTAGTGCAATATCACGTATTGCAACCATCGCATCTGTCTGTATCACACGGGTGCGGGTTGCCGCGTTTGTTGCATCAATATTTTTACGCACAACCGCGATTGATGTGGGGGATATATCTGTAAACACCGCGGTTGCATTTTGCACACGTGATAATATTTCCAGGGCGAATGCGCCACTGCCGGCGAATGCGTCCCAGACAATTCGTGGTGTGTTCCAATCAATCATTGGCATTATCATATTAAACAGCGCAATCCGCGCGCGATTCTGGGTTGGCCGCGCGTTTGGTGGTAACAACAATTTACGCCCACGGTTTTGTCCTGAAATAATTTGCAATTTAGATTCCATATATTACAGTGTACATTATGAATTTTATGAATCAAGCAATTTCCATGGCGCGCCGCGCATATGCACACGATGATGTACCAATCGGTGCAGTTATTGTGCGTGATGGTAAAATTATCGCACGCGGTGAAAACCAGGTGCAATTACGCAAAAATCCAACTTTACACGCAGAAATTGTTGCGATAAATCGTGCAGTAAAAAAATTAGGGGTAAAGTTTTTAGACGGTTGCGATGTGTATGTATCGCTGGAACCATGTGCAATGTGTGCAACGGCACTTTCTTTGGCGCGCATTCGTAATATTTATTTTGCCACCACAGACGTCAAGGGCGGTGGCATTACCACAAACGCACGCGTGTTTGATACAGATGCGCACCTGTGGAAACCGAATGTTATTCAATTACACGAATTTGCCGATGAATCCGCAGAATTGCTGCGCGAATTCTTTCGGATACGCAGAAAAACACCAAAATCAGATTAAAGAACAGCCCGTCATATCATCTGGTTGTGCCAGACCCAAAATATTTAACATTGTTGGTGCAATGTCTGACAATCCACCATCGTGCACACGACACCCAGGGATTCCGACCACCACAAACGGCACAGGATTTGTTGTATGTGATGTCAATGGCGCATTCGCAACATCATCCCACATTTGTTCGGCATTTCCATGGTCAGCGGTTATTAAAACCGCACCACCCATTTTTAATACCATTGGTACAAATCGTGCCAGTTGGGCATCAATGCATTCCATTGCGCGAACCGTGGCATCAATATTCCCAGTATGCCCAACCATATCACCATTGGCATAGTTCATAATAATCACATCAAAATCACCCAGGCGCGATAACAAAGTATCTGTTATTTCCACCGCAGACATTTCTGGTTTCATATCAAATGTGGCGACATTTGGTGATGGCACCAGAATCTTTTCCCCGCGGTGAAAATCAATAGTTCTTTCCGCATCAAAAAAGTAAGTTACATGATTATATTTTTCTGTTTCTGCAATACGTAATTGGCGCAAATTCGCCGCCGCCAAGACATCGCCCAATGTGTTTTTTACAACATTGTTTGGTATTAACGCAGTGGACAGTTTATCCAGTCCTTCGCCATAATCAGAAAAACCAACCATCCGCGCACCTGTTATAGCAATGGCACGCAAAATCTGGCGCGCACGATCAGAACGATAATTACCAAACATAAATCCGTCTGATGCAGTAATCGTTGTTGGTGTTATAACAGTTGGTTTGATAAATTCGTCTGTTTCACCACGCGAATATGCCGCGGATAATGCCGAATGTATATCAGACGCAACAAATTCTGCGCGACCATTGGCGATGGCATTAAATGCGATTTCTGTTCTGTCCAGGTTTTTATTTCTGTCCATCGTGTAATAACGCCCAGATAATGTTCCAAAAAACGCACGCCCATCAGATAAATATTTTTTTAATTCTGATTCCAGCATCGCAATATATGCCGACGCAGATTGGGGTGGGGTATCGCGCCCATCGCCAATAAAATGAATACATACACGTAAACCCGTATCCAAAATGCGATGCATCATCATAATTTCATCCGATATGTTTGCATGTACTTTGCCATCACTCATCAACCCGGCAAAGTGAACAATACCGCCAGATTGTTTAACAGATGCAATAAATTCGTTTAATGTCGTATTCTGGTCCCAATTTTCCATCCGAAAACGTTCTAAAAATTGTGGAACAACACGACCAGAACCGATGGTAATATGTCCAACCTCGGAATTTCCCATGATTCCATCTGGCACACCAACTGCACGCCCACTGGCATTTAATTTGGAATGCGGACATGTCTTTAATAAATTATTAAAAAACGGCATATGTGCGTTTGCCACCGCATTATGTTCAGAATCAGAACGAATACCAACACCATCCATTATACACAAAACCAACGGGCCATTCATATTTTCAACCTTTTTATATTATCTATATTAATTGCGCACGGTATTATATATTATTTTCGTTGCAAAACCAACAGAAAATATATAATCTGTTAGTTGTAAAGGAAACATTTCTTAAAAAAAGAGAGGGAACAAAAAATGCAAAAGAAATCTGAATTAACAAATTCTGTTGATGAACACGTTGGTCGTCGGGTTCAATGGCGTCGTGCGATACTGGGGTTAACACAAAAAGATTTGGCCGACAAATGTGGCGTATCATTTCAACAAATACAAAAGTATGAAAGTGGCGATAACAGTATGTCTGCATCACGGCTGTTTGTAATTGGAACAGCAATGCAAACACCTGTTTCGTTCTTTTTTACGGGACTGCCGGGGAATTATCCAGACGAAAACAAAACAACGCGTTCAATGCATGTGTCTGATATAATGTCCGCAGATGATCCGTTGGGAAAACGCGAATCGCTGGATTTAATAGAGGCATTTTGGCATCTGCCCAGTGATAAGGATAGGGCGGCCGTTTGGAACTTAATTCGCGAATTATACGAACGCGCCGAAATAAAAAATTAAAAATCGGACAAAACGTCCGATTTTTTATGGGTTCTCTCCACTACTTTGTGTGATTTCATTAGTGTTTCCAATAACCATTGTGCCACTGTATGTTCTGTTATATCCAGATACACTGGAACCAACTGAATTTCCACTATTATTATTACTATTATTATTGCTGGTCGCAGCAAATGACACGCCTGATAATCTTTCATCACGATTCATATTTGAACTATCGCTTAGCGAGCCAATTTCTCTTGCCGGAGTTACACTACCGCCCTGATTCACCACCGGAGTCGCTGGGGTTGTATCAGTAGCAGGTACATAGCATATACCATTATCATAAAATCCACCAGGTAAATTCGTGCACTGTGTATTATACCACAAATCGGTTAACTGGCATTGATTGGTTGTGGCATTCCATGTCGCATAATCGCCAGATAATTCGCCATTTGGATTCTGGTTTGCACACGCAATCAAATCACTGTTTTCAACACATTTACCCCAAGATACCTGTGGCAAACCATTATTGCCCGCGAACACACTGCTATAAAACGAACTTAATAATGGCGGTGTTTGTGTTGAACTATACAGGCTATGACTTGTGCCCAACCATGTGCCATGCATAGTTTCGCAAACATCCATTAATTGATTGTCCATTTGTTCAATTAAATCATCTATGGCATTATTTACCTGACGTTTTGTTTCTGCATCCAACGCCTCAAACTCACTTTGTTGTGAACTAGATAGATTTGCACTAATTTGACAATGCAATCCTGCAAAATTCTTCAAGTCGCTTTCAATTGAACTTTTAGATGTTAATCTGCACTTCCATGGGAAACCTATATCCCCAGATGCCGGTGTGCACAATTCCTTGATATAATTGTTTAATGATGATACACACCCTTCGGCAATGCGTACATCGTCAACACTGTCAATAAAACTAATTAATGCTTCTAACCCACAAGCAGATGCGTTTGTAATCTTGCCAGTGGCGGAATCAAATGTGCAAACTGTATTACCATTACTATATAATGATGCACATGCAGCAACTTTTTCACGGCACATTGCCTTGGCGGCGATTGCCGACATTGCACCCGTACGTTGCGCGGTTGTATCATCAAAATCGCGTAAATCACCCAGTTGCGTATCATAACATTCGCGTATTGTTCCAACGCAAGACATTTTAACTTCTTCTATTTTTGCATCTTGGGCCTGGGCAATTTCAATTAATGCCGAACGCTTGAATTCATTCCAAACCGTGTCTGCAATATCACGACAAGTATCCAAGGCAGATGTTGCAAACATACGGCGTGAATCCAAGAAATTAACAAAATTCTTGTTCTTGGCAATTTTTAACACGTCCATAACCGCACTGGAACCATTCAGATCAATCAATGAAGTTAATTGGAACAAGCGCGGACTATAAATTGGTTCACCTGTTGCTTGGTCAATGTATGCACCAGTATAATCTAAACAACGTTTATAATCTGTACCACACGCAGTATCTGCAGTTAATGCCGTACGCACTGCATCCAAACACGCATTAACATCCGCGCTGTTGTGGGAACGATATTCTTCCAAACGTGCTTCGCGTAAATATTTTTCGGCGGTACGAACTGTTTCTGCGACCGCTTCGCGTTGTGCCTTTATCTTTTTTTCATACACATTGCAATCTTGGGTTATCAAAATGCTGTATGAACTTTTTACCATATTAAACATCGCATCACTGGAACACGAATCGGATAACAATCTGGAACATTGTTTGCTGGCTGCACGATATAAACTGTCGCCTTCCAGTTTTGACATATCAACCGCAGAACTGTCGCCGAAAATACCCGTATCGCCACTGTCGCCCCAAATGTCGCCAATGTCCGCAGAAAAATCAACCGACAATATACCCAATGATGTAGAATTGTTTTCTGAAACAATTGTTTTCCCAGATAATAAATCGCTGATTTTGTTTAATGTCTTTTGTGCTGCCGATGTATCGCGCTTAATCGCCTTTTCACCAACTGTTGCAGTGTACATTGACCGAACCTCGGCCGCGGTCATACCAACAACCTCTAAATTTCTGTCATCAAATTCCATTAACAATGTTTTGGCCTGGTCTAATGCAGCCTCGGTATTACGAAACTCTGCAAAGCGTTCACTGCAAAAGCAACGACGATATGTGTCGTTCGCATTTGCACAGAATTGATCCATACATGTTGCATACCCTTCGCGACATTGGGCGTAATCGCCACCAATTTTGGATGTGTCATTAAATACCGCCGTTGCACGCGCCGTTGTGCCACGATTGCGTGCCGTACGCGCAGTTGTTGCACGCGCCGTTGTTGCCACAGAGCCCGTCGTACTGCGCGCAGTACGTGCAACAGATGCAGATGGACGATTCGCAACCACACCAGATTGCGCCACCGGCGTTACAACAGCATTACGCGCCGGACGCGCCGTGCGCGATACAGTTGCATTACTGCGACGATTCGTATTGTTTGTAACATTACGTGATGCAGAATCTGCCGAACGCGATGCCGTCAATCGTGGGTTTGGTGCCTGGACAGCCGTGGCAACCCCAGGCAACGCCAACACCGTAGTTAACGCAAAAATCTTGAAAAAATTAAGTGTACGCATGTTCAACCCATATCTCTCTTTGGTTAATTATAGCATTTTTCCACAACTTAAATCAACAGTCTTTTCATCATAAGTTTATATTTCACGAATTTTTATAACCCCACGCATATGTGCACTGCGCGCACGGGGGTTGGCGACAACTTCGCCACTGGTTGGTGTTTGCGGTTTTATCAGCGAAAACGGCGCATCCGAAACATTCGGCATATACGCCGCACCTGGCACAGTTGTCCATTCGCGAAAAGTGTTTTTTACCAATCTGTCTTCTAATGAATGAAATGTAACACATATGCATTTACCATTTGTCTTTAATTTATCTGGCACGGCCGATAACGCACGTCTGATTTCACCAAATTCATCATTAACCGCAATTCGTAACGCCTGGAACACAGGCGCAATATCACGCGGATTATAAATTAAATCACGCAACGCAAATGTTGTTTGTGGCATTTTATCTTTTATCGCACGCGCCAAAATTCCCGCACGGGACACATCGCCATAATCACGCAAAATCTGGGTCAATTCAGACACGGATAACTTTTTTATTAAATCGGCTGCATTATCGCACTGCGCAGACGAATCCATACGCATATCCAGTGGTGCATTACCACGAAATGAAAAGCCACGTTCAGAATTATCTATCTGCATTGACGATATCCCCAGGTCAAACACAATCGCATCATATTTATCTGGTAATTCCGACAAATATGAAAAAGGGCGGGGCACAAATGTAAAACGTTCCCCAAACTCTGATTTTATTTCATCTGCCATTGGTACAACAGTTGAATCGCGATCAAATGCGATAACATCTGCGCCGGCATTCAAGAACGCACGCGTATAGCCACCCGCACCAAAAGTGCAATCAACAATATGCGCACCACGAATATCACCTAACGCATTAACCACCGCATCTAATAATACAGGTATGTGTTTCATCATTCTATATCCACTCGTATCCCCATACCGACCAAATCTGCCGCCGTTGTTTCACCCAGTGTTACACCGTTTGGTAATTCCAGTGTTGCAACACGATTACCCGCATGCAGATTTAATGCAACGCGTGTATTACCGCGTGGCAACGCCACAAATACTTTTTGTACATCTGGCAATACAGACTGGTTATAAATTTCCAATGTTATTTTCCCCGCAATTTGTGCAACCCATCGCGTTAATGGAATAATAGAGTCAACAAAAACCGATACCCTATCATCGCGATTTGATGTTTTTCCAGAAATCAATACTACACTTTCGTTTGATAATATTTGTGCAAATTCCGCCGCAGAATCACCAAATGCAACCGCATCAATGTTTCCAAAACTGTCCGATGCGGCAATGGTTATCATTTCTTTGCCTGTTTTGGTGCGGCGACGCGAAAAAGACCCAACGTTTGCGGCGATTTGTATCGGTTTACGATCGCCATAATTTTCCAATGTCGCACTGGTTGCCAAATGCATCCGTTTAATCAAATGTTTATATTGATCCAGTGGATGCGCGGATATATAAAACCCCAGTGCTGTTAATTCATTATCCATCCGTTGCGCAAATGTCCACGGACTGGTTTTTGGCAGGTTTTTATGTAATCTGTCTTCGGCAACATCGTCTTCAATAGTATTTGCAAACAGCGACAACATTCCTGCACCATCGCGCGACTTGGCCGCATATGATAAAATCATATCTGCATTCATAAATATTGCCGCACGATTTGGTTCCAGTGAATCTAAAACACCAACACGCGCAAACGCTTCTAAAATTCTTTTATTTATTATTGGGGCGCAACGTTTTGCAAAATCAGTCAAATTCTTGAAGCGTCCATTTGCATTACGTTCTGCAACGATTGCATCTGTGGCACCTGTGCCAACACCCTTAAT
The DNA here is from genome assembly GCA_946613195.1 of uncultured Alphaproteobacteria bacterium. GTDB lineage: Bacteria > Pseudomonadota > Alphaproteobacteria > Rs-D84 > Rs-D84 > Enterousia. The sequence goes on along the minus strand of CAMOFE010000024.1, from coordinate 4,062 downwards.
CGCCGCCAGCCCATATATAATTTTACCATTATGCACAGTAAATAAAGATTCACTTGCGTTTATATCAGGGGGCAGTATCTGAATATTAAAGTTTGTTTTTGCATCATCAATTAACAGCAATAAACTGTCTGTATCATTCAGATTACTGGACATCGCCGCCGCCAGAAATTCAGGCGTATAATTCGCTTTTAGATAGGCACATTGATTTGCTACAATGGAATATGCAATCGCATGCGATTTGTTAAATGCGTATTTTGCAAATTCCTTGAACTTTTCCCATAAATCCTTGGCGGTTTTTCTATCTAATGTTTTTTCTGCTTCACACCCATCTAAAAACTTTACCTCTAATTCATCCATCATCTTGGCGATTTTTTTACCCATCGCCTTGCGCACACTGTCTGATTGTCCGCGGGTAAATCCCGCCAATGCACGCGTCAGTTGCATAACTTGTTCTTGGTAAACAATAATTCCATATGTTTCTTTTAGAATTGGTTCTGCACGTGGATGCACGTATTCAATAGGTTCTTCGCCATGCATTCTGGCAATAAATTGTGGAATAAATGCGATTGGCCCTGGACGATTTAATGCGTTTAATGCAGATATTTCCAAGAAACTGGTCGGGCGCATTTTGCGCAATGTTTGTTTTACGAACGGAGCATCAAATTGAAATATACCTTCGGTAAAGCCGTTTTGCCACAGTTGCATTGTTTTTGGGTCGTCTGTTGGAATTTTATCTAAATCAATGTTTTTACCACGCGTCTGTTGAATCAAACGCACCGCGTTTTTCAATACAATCAGTGTTTCCAAACCCAAAAAGTCAAATTTAATTAATCCTGTGGCCTCTAAATAATGACCATCGTATTGACTGGATGGCAATGCGTTCGCAGGATCACGATATACCGGCGCAATTTGAGTTGTTGGACGATCACCAATAACAACGCCACATGCATGTTGACCTAAATTACGCAAAGACCCTTCTAAATCTTCGGCAATAGATACAACCTTGTTCATATCTGAATCTGTATCTAAAATTTCTTGAATTTCAGACGATGCACTTACCGCATCTTTTAATTTTTTTGCGTCTGGTGGAATTAGTTTAGATAATCTATCTGATTTGGAATAGGGCATACCATACACACGCCCAACATCACGAATTGCGCCGCGGGCTTGCAAACTGCCAAATGTGATTATACGACATACAGAATCAGCACCATATTTATCGCAGATATACGATAAAACACGCTCTATACCGGTGGGCTCAAAATCAACGTCAAAATCAGGCATTGAAATACGATCAGGATTCAAGAATCTCTCAAACAATAAACCATATTGCAAGGGATTAACATGCGTAATACCCAATGCCCATGCGATTATTGACCCCGCCCCAGAACCACGACCGGGGCCTGTTAAAATATCATTGTTACGACACCATTCAATATAATCTGCGACTATTAAAAAATAGCCCGGGAATTTCATTCCAATAACAACCCCCAGTTCATATTCAGCCTGGTCATAATATGGCTGGGTGTCTGTTATATTATGCGCCGCCAAACGCGCCACCAAACCAGACATTGTGCGTTCACGCAACATTTTACATTCGCCATCAAAATCAGTTCCAAACAATGGCAACAATGGCTTTTCATGCACATTTACCAAAAATGCACAACGTTGCGATATTATAACAGTATTCTCTATCGCTTCGGGTAAATCAGAAAACAATTCTGACATTTGTTCATACGACTTAAAATATTGTTCTGACGATTCGCGCGAACGTTCTGGGTCAATAACCTTGGTCTGTCCCAAGATACACCCCAATGCATCTGTTGATTCATAATTAGTGTCTGCGGCGAAACATACATCGTTGGTCGCAACAATCGGAATGTTCATTTCGCGCGCAATCGCCAAGAAAGACGGTTCCGTTTTTATTTCATCCGCCAAACCATGACGTTGAATTTCAATATAAAAACGATTGCCGAAAATATCTGTAAAGTTTTTTGCCAATATACGTGCATAATCTTCTTGATTATTCAATATCGCCATACCTATCGGCCCAGTATGTGCCCCGGATAAACAGATTATACCATCTGAATGCGAACCCAATTCATCCATTGTAATATAAGGACCCAAATGATGGTTTTCGCCACGCATATACATAACGCGACTGAGTTCACATAGATTTAAGTACCCGTCATGATTCTGTGCCAACAGCACAATTTTTGATAACGATGATGCGCGCAGAATCTTGGGGTCGGCATTATGATGATTCAGCGATATTTCAACGCCAATTATCGGCTGAACCTTGTTTTTTGGCATAACATCAGAAAATTCAGCACAACCAGACATCAAATTTGTGTCCGTTAATGCACACGCCGTCATCCCCGTCGCACGACATAATTCAGGAATATCAGTAACCCGCAGGGTACTGGCCCCTACGGAAAAACGCGAATGTGTACGAAGATGAACAAATTGATTTTCCACGATTGGTACAATAACAAAAATTGCCCCGTGGGGCAATCAGATATTTATAAAAAACGAACAATTTTTATATTGTATATTTGGTATAACGAACCAAATGCATTTTTATTTTAATTTTCCATGACAGTGTTTATATTTTAATCCAGACCCACACGGACATGGCGCATTACGACGCGCATCTGATATTGGTGCAGACGCACTGCCGGCGGCCTGGTTTAATCCTGCATCGTGTTGTGCGTGTTGTTGGGCGGTTGCATCAACATCTGCGCGTGTCAATTCCATACGACAAATATAAGATACTGACATTATCTTGAAATTATTCACCGTATTACGGAATAAATCCAATGCCTCTCTTTTATATTCATACAATGGGTTTTTCTGGGCATAGCCACGCAAACCAATTGACATTTGCAAATAATCCATTTGTTGCAAATGACGTTTCCATACAGTATCCAACGCACCCAGCATCATCTGACGCGATGCCATTTGCATCAATTCAGGACCATATTTTGCACTTTTGGCATCATAACGACGCATTGCCAATTCGCTTAATGTTTCATACGCCTTGCGTTCAGTTAATTCTTCATTTTCGCGCCATTTTTCAATATCGGTTATATCCATCGCAAACGCACGCAACATTGCATCATGCAATCCTGTGATATTCCAATCTGCGGGACGCGCTTTTTCTGGGATATTAGTTTCACAAATTAATTCAACAACATCGCCAATCAGTTCGCGTGCCAATGGCGCCAAGTCTTTACTGGTCATCAAATCATCGCGCTGTTTATAAATCACTTTGCGTTGTTCGTTCATAACGTCATCGTATTTCAGTAATTCTTTACGCGACTCAAAATATCTGGTTTCAACACGCTTTTGCGCTTTTTCCAAGGCCTTGGTTATCCACGGGTGTGTAATTGCCTCGCCTGGTTTCAGGCCCAGTGTCGTCAGCATTCCATTTAATCGTGCTGCACCAAATATGCGCATTAAATCATCGTCCAGTGCCAAAAAGAATTTAGAATCCCCAGGGTCGCCCTGACGACCAGAACGACCACGCAACTGGTTATCAATACGGCGTGATTCATGACGTTCTGTACCAATTACATATAAGCCGCCCGCATCCAACACTATTTTTTTATTCTTGGCAATTTCGTCATAAATCGCCTGTTTTTTATCATTAAAATCAGACGCTGTTTCATCCAACGCCGCAATTAATTCTTCTGCATTTCCCCCCAGTTTAATATCTGTTCCGCGCCCCGCCATATTTGTCGCGATTGTAACAGCCCCTGGCGCACCCGCCTGGGCAACTATTTTTGCCTCGGACTCGTGCTGTTTCGCATTCAACACAGCTGGTGTTATACCCAATTTTTTACGAACAATTGCCGCCAATTCTTCCGATTTTTCAATAGACACCGTCCCAACCAACACAGGTTGTTTGCGGGACATACAATCTTCTATTTGTTTCAGAATTGCATCATATTTTTCTTCTTTGTTGCGGTAAATTTCATCATGGTGATCTATACGCGCCACAGGACGATTTGTTGGGATTGATACAACGCGCAGTTTGTAAATTTCCTCAAATTCAGACGC
>CAMOFE010000023.1 GCA_946613195.1 uncultured Alphaproteobacteria bacterium | reverse complement strand
CATCGCGTTCTTCCAGCATGGCACGCGTTGCACTGTGGCGCATACGGTCCAGTTGTTCGTTAATAGACGCATCTTTATCAATATATGTGTCGGTCGTTGGAACATACGCTTCGGGTTGATAATAATCATAGTACGACACAAAGTATTCCACATGATTATGCGGAAAGAACGATTTCATTTCTGTATATAATTGCGCCGCCAATATTTTATTCGGTGCCATAATCAATGCAGGGCGCGACAATTCTGCGATAATATTTGCCATTGTAAATGTCTTGCCAGACCCCGTTACACCCAACAAAACCTGATTTCTGCGACCATCACGAACCCCAGCCGTCAATTCAGATATTGCAGTTGGCTGGTCCCCCATTGGGGCATAAGAACTTTCCAGTTGAAAAATACTTTTATTCTTACTCATTTTTTTATTCACAAGTATTAGTATAATTCATTATAATCAAATTACAAGCGAGAGGGGAGATATATCCATATGAAATTACGAAATGTACGGCGAATGTGGCGTTTATTAATCGCCGTTGGCATTGTTTTATTATGTCTGGTATTGGTACCGACTGTGTTTACATTGAACAGTATGCGCGATAAAATTGAAATTGCATTTACTGACCAAACCGGGGTTTCAGCAAAAATAAATGGCGATGTTCATTTCAGTCTGTTGGGTCGTGCAAACATTGTTGCACATGATATTGCCATTCCAAATGGCCATATATCATCTGTGCGTTTTGCTGTGCCATTATGGTCTATGTTTGATATCCAAAATGCAAAACTGGATGATAAAATTACTGTATATGGGGCGCGCATTGCGATTGAACGCCTGATACCAATTACGATGAATTATGATATAGACATACATAATTCTATTGTGCGATTCTTGGAAAAAGATTACGAAATTGTCAGTGGAAAAATCAATCAAGGTAACTTTTCTGGCACAATTCGTACCGACCAACACAAATATGAAATAAATTATTCTGATGGCAAGTTTCTGGTTGAAAACAATGCAAATAATCTTAGTCTGACTGGCGAATTTTCTGAATCTGGCGGGGCGCACGGTAAAATTTCAATGGAAACACAAAATGTAAACAAGTGGTTTCAATTTCGTACACCAAAGATTTCTGGGAATATGCGATTTTCATCTGACTTTGACTGGGACGGTGGTTGGGGTATAAAATTTAATAATATAACGGCGAATAATTATACCGGGAACATAGAATTAATGCCAAATGGCGAAAAATATATTCAACTGCGTGCGCATAATATTGACTATGACTTTTCGTTTTTAATGAATCCAAACAAGATTTTTTATAAGACTACTTTTGATTTAGATTTTTATGGGAACCTGACATTGGCGAATCATGAATTTGGACACCTGAAAGTAAACGCAGTTGGAACACAATCACAGATTCAGATTGGCACAATTATTGCAGATGATGTATCAATATCAAATGGTACAATAGACATTGATGGCGCACATAATATTATGATAAGTTTACCATTTGATGGCCAAATGGGAACTTGCGTGTTTTCTGGCACGCCAGAATCATGGAATTGTCGCGAATTTACATATGGCAATATTACTGGTGCAATCAGTGTCGGTCATAACAATTACAAAATTTCATTAAAATCCCCAGACCCAATGCCAGAATACGATGCGTTAATGTCTGCAATTCGTCGTCTTGGTACGCGTGGCATCCTAGAAATGGAATTCGCTGATATTGCCGGCACTTTGGAAATAAATGGCAATACAACGCGGGCTAAATATAATTATGTGTATAATAAACCATTAAACTGGGTTGCAGGCGATTTAGATTTTATCCCAAATGACATACAAAAAACTGTTGGCGATTTTACATGGACTGGGGATATGATGGAATTTATCCCGAAAAACAATCGCTGGAAAATCAGTATGTATGATAATTATTTTTATGTGTACGGTGAAAACATCAAGGATTTATTTCCCAATGTTGATTTGCAGGCAATAAACGATATGGCATATACAATCGTTGGCAAACACAAGGGTAAAAACATATCTGATTTAACAATTAAAATTGCGGGACACGAATTTACCGGCAGTGCAAATGGTACAAACATTACATTAAATACCGATGTTTTATTACTGGATTCGTTTATCAACCCAAATTTTATAAATAATTATCAAGAACGCGAATTTTTAACAAACGCGCCAATAATGCAATTATTTAATTTGCCAATTAATGTGTCATTAACTGCAAATTCTATGATTTATAATGATGATGAATTTCGTAATTTTATTTATGCATTAAAGCCAAATATACAAACATTTTCTGTCAGTGATGATAATCGTGGTAATGTACTGGCAAACATTTCACGCGATAAAAACAACTATAACATATTTATGCAACTAAATCGTTTTGCAACGCGCGGATATTTATTAAATACGCAAATGCCCTTAAACATTCGCGACAGTCGCATAACCGCAGAAATTAATATGCGCACATCGGGACAAATTGCGCATGATATATTCTATAATCTGGCGGGCGAAATGGATTTATCATTTGATGGCGGTTATTTAATCGGTATTGGTACAGATGACTTTTATGCAAATGCAGCCAATATAACAACAATGAATTCAGAATATGCGCTGACGCGTGCATTATCTGGCGGTGAATCAGAATTAAAATCATTACATATCATCGGTGTATATAACAGTGGCAACTTTAAGACAACACAACCTGTGGAATTTTCACTGCGACACACCGATGGGCGCGCTAATCTGGAAATTACAGATGGTCGTATGCATGCAGATATCCAGATGATTATGCGTGGCACATCCCCGGACCCTAAACCTGTTGGTTTTGCAATTTTACCTGACAGTTCGCGTCAGTATTCTATATCACAAATTACAAATGATTTTGATGCATCATTCTTGCGCGAGTTTATAAAAACGCACAACAGGTTTTAATAAAAAGTCCCGATTAAAATCGGGACTGTATTTAACGTTGATATGAAACATATTTATCAACAGACTTTAACATTGCCAACAATTTACCATGCCCCATTGGTGTAGTTGCCACATGCCATTGCTTAATCACCGAACCAAAATGATTATATATCTTACTATCAATATACATACGCATGTTTGGATTGTATTTATTTTGATAATATATCAATGCATAATCTGCAACATGACGAAATGAACGATAATCTTTATCGCTTGCAAACGCTTGTTTATATCCACTGTATGACATTGCACTTGCTAAATTAATATAATTACCAGATGGATTTATGCGCACATTCATCAATGCTTCGCGTAAATCTGCGCGCGCATCCCATACACCATATGCCGCCCCACCATTATCTATAGATTTTTTTAAGTATCCATCCACAGACATCAAAAAGTTCTTTATTGTTGTATCATAATCTATTGTTTGTTCCATTTGTTTCACCTATGTTTTTGTTGAAAAATTTATTTATTGGTGTAATCTTATGGCTAAAATTGTAAAAATCAACTAAAATTTGGGGGCAAAGTATGAAAATTCGCAATATCGCAATTATTGCACACGTTGACCACGGAAAAACCACCCTGGTTGACAATATGTTAAAGCAGGCTGGCACATTTCGTGAAAACGAAAAGGTTGCAGAACGCGTTATGGACAGCGGCGATATTGAACGCGAACGCGGTATTACAATTTCTGCAAAACCCACATCTATACAATGGGGTGAATATAAAATCAATATCGTAGATACCCCGGGACACGCTGACTTTGGCGGCGAAGTAGAACGCATTTTATCAATGGTTGATGGGGTTGTACTGTTGGTGGACAGTGCCGAAGGTCCCCTGCCCCAGACAAAATTTGTGTTAAGCAAGGCACTAAAACTGGGGTTGCGACCAATTGTTTGTATTAACAAGGTTGACCGTTCTGATGCCCGCCCTGACGAAGTTTTATCTGAAACATTTGATTTATTTGATAAACTGGGGGCAACTGATTCCCAACTGGATTTCCCATACTTGTATGCAGTTGGGCGCGATGGTTGGGCGGTGCGCGATATGGCGGATGAACACAAAGATTTGACACCACTGTTTCAATTAATTGTTGATCATGTACCGGCACCTGATTGCAACGGGACGCGTTGCCAAATAAATGCGCCATTTTCAATGCTGGCCACCACACTGGAAGCAGACCCATATGTCGGCCGAATTTTGACCGGAAAAATTGAATCTGGGACTGTGCGTGTCGGTCAAAGTGTCAAGGCAATCAATATGAACGGTGAATTCATTGAAAACGCCAAGATTACAAAAATTATTGAACACAGGGGCGTTGAAAAAGTATCTCTGGAATCCGCATCTGCGGGCGATATTGTGGTGCTGGCTGGATTTTCCAAGGCAACCGTATCTGATACACTGTGTGCCCCAGAAGTTACTGAACCAATACCCGCAATGCCAATTGATCCACCAACCCTGACCATGACGTTTTTTGTTAATACATCGCCATTGGCGGGGCGGTCTGGGAAAAAACTGACATCGCGTATGATTGGCGAAAGACTGTTTCGCGAGGCTGAAACAAACATCGCCTTGCGCGTTACACAAAGTGCCAATAATGAAAGTTTTGAGGTTTCCGGTCGTGGTGAATTACAACTGGGGATTTTGATTGAAACAATGCGTCGCGAAGGGTTTGAGTTAAGTGTCAGCCGTCCACGCGTTGTTATGCACACAGGGGATAACGGCGAACAACTGGAACCAATAGAAGATGTTGTTATTGATGTTGATGACGAATTTTCTGGTGTCGTTATTGAAAAAATGACTAAACGCAAAGCGACAATTACAGAAATGAAGGCATCTGGGGCGGGTAAAACACGTATTGTATTTTCTGCACCATCGCGTGGTTTGATTGGATACTTGTCCGAATTTCGCACAGACACACGTGGCACAGGTATTATGAACCGCGTATTTGCCGAATATGGTCCATACCGTGGACCAATTTCACAATATCGTCCTGGTGTTTTGGTATCAATGGAAAATGGTGTGGCTGCAACATACGCACTGCATAATCTGGAACCACGCGGCACATTATTTATCGGCCCACAAACCGAGGTTTATTCGGGTATGATTATCGGCGAACACAGCAAAGAAAATGATTTGGAAGTAAACCCAATCAAAGGTAAAGAATTAACCAATGTGCGCAGTGTAACCGCAGACGAGAAATTATTCCTGGCACCGCCACGCAAAATAAGTTTAGAAGAAGCGTTATCTTATATTCAAGACGATGAATTAGTAGAAGTAACACCGGCAACTATTCGTTTGCGTAAAAAAGAACTGGACAGCACGCGCCGTAAAAAGGCATATCGTCTGGGGGTTGGCGAATAAAAATTATCATTTCTGAATAAACGTGCCGAAGGCACGTTTTGTTTAGTTAATTTGTTTTTTATCATTATATACGTTTTCTCTTTTATCGCCTTCATTTTCTTTTGTCATCCCCGCGCAGGCGGGAATGACGAGAGAGAGCACAGTGTTCCCCGATACTGTCATACTCGGGCTTGGCCCTAGTATGACAGGATTATAAAATATTCCTTTCATTGCACTTTAATAAAAATCGCGCCAATGGCGCGATTTTTATACAATTCCCAATTTTCGTTTTAACCATCTGCGCCAAACGCTGCGGTTATAACGTCCAGGGATAAAACATGCCGATATACGAACCAGTTTACGCTTAAAAAATCCCACTATTTTTGTTCCGTGTATGGATTGATATTCTGCCAACGCGGTTTCGTATTCTGCAATGGCATCCGCATCTGGTTTTATATCATCATCAGATACACTGAAACCAAAGTCATCAAAAAATGCACGCATATTTTCGGTTACGCCAATTATTTGCGGTATGTTCATTCCGTGTCCCGTACGCACACGTTCCACAGATGCACTTATAAAAACACTATTTAATTTTTTTGTTTCGTTTAATAAATACTGTGTTGGTGCATTATCATCATAAACTTTGTTTCGCTTTAATTGTATAACAGTACCGCCTGGTTTCATAAACAACGCCATATGTAATGCGGTTCCTGCACATCCTGCCAAAACTTTACAATCTTGGAATATTCTAATTTGTTCGTCCAGACTAAGCGTTTCAGGATAAATAATATGAAATCCATTTTTCTGGAATATGTTTTGTACACGCACTTCCCCGTATGTTTTACGCGATTTCAGTTCCGCACGCGACACATAAACTTTATCGTATTTTGATTTTTCACCAGTAATATTTTCTGTCATCTTGTCAAATGTTTTGCCAAATTTCTCAGATGAATATACAGGCAAATTAAACCCTTGGTCTGGGACATATACATTTCTAAATTGTGTTGTATGTTCCAGTATTATTATATTTTTACGTGGCACGCCCAACAATTCCAGAAACCTGAACATATAATCTGGAATAGGGTTTACAGATTTGTTATTAATTAAAACATATTTCATATTTGCATATTTTTTATCCAATACTGCGTACGCACGATTCATATGTTCCAATAAAAAATGTCCAAATTGTGGATAAACATTCCCCACAAATACAGCATCTGCATCAACATATGGAATATTATTGTGATTAAATTTAGGATAAAAATTGCCGTTTTTCTTGCGCACTTGGGATGCAGATTTTACAAAATTAAACTGCGCATCAAAAACGCCAAAACCGTGTAATTGTTCATTAACAATAATACCACGCGGAATGTGATTTATATTCACATCGCGCATATATTGATTTCGTATTTGACGATTAAACCATTTTTCCCAAGATTTACTTGCATAAAATTTAACAGACATAAACCCCGCCCCCAATTACAATAAACAATCTGGTTTTTCTTTTGCCACGCCCGCATAAACACCTGTATAGCCGTGGATATAAGCCAACTCAAACATATCTGTGGTATCAAATTTCATCATTGCTTGGAATACCGCCTGTTCCGTTGAAACCAGACCATGATTTTTCATAATTAAACGCACGGTTTCGTATTGTTGATAAAATTTCTTAATTAAGTCCCCTGTTGCCATTATACTGCACGCAGGAACATCATAATCCGCATTTATCATCGCAATATCCAGTAATTTTTGTTTAACCAATGTTTGTTTTGTTGCGGGCAAAATCGGACTTTTTAGTTTTCTGTATAGTCTGTAAATAAAATTCGGCACAAAATGCGGTCTGGATTTACCCAATGTTGGCGCAATAGTTATACGAACGCGTTTTGGATGTGCATGCACAGCACCATCCCAATCTGCCCAAAAATTAGAATACATCGGATGAAAAGAACCTGCATCAATCCACATAAAATATTTTGTCTTAAACTTGTTGCGCGTGGCAGCCCAATTCAGAACAGATGGTTTCGCATTAATAACCATTAAATAATCAATCCACTGTTGTGGTGTTTTGTTATGAAACAAATAACCAACATTGCCCTGCATTGAATGTAATATGTTCAACCATTCTTGTTTTTCGGGGATATGTGGTAAATCTGTAAAATCCATAACACGCATATCAATATTTTTATCCAATTTATGCTTTTTTAGATATTCCGCAGTTTCAACATCGCACCACAATGCAACACGTTGAAAAGTTTCTATTAATTTTTTAAGCGATGGCAAATAAAATTCGTCAAATTTACGATTCATACTTTTTAATGCGTCCAGATTACTGCTTTGCGGAATCTTGAACAACATTGTTACAAACGTTATATCTTTTCTTTTATTATCATATATGATTGACATATTATACTCCTGATAATTAAGTATATAAAATATCCTCATAAAATCAATGTGTTTTATTGTTGTATTGCAAAACAGATAAATATTTGCTTTAATCTATATTACATATGAAACACAAAAGATTATTTTTATTTGCAGGATATGACATTAACGGTGTCATTGATGAATCATTGATTTACTATCTGCGTAATTTGTCAAAATATGGCGATGTTGTTCTGTATATGGACAACGATTGTGATAAATCTGAATTACAGAAAATTGATAAATACACAATATTTGCCGGTGCAACGCATCATGGTGAATATGATTTTGGGTCATATAAACGTGCATTTTGTTGGGCAAAAGAAAATGTAAATTTATCAAAATATGAATTTTTGTATATGGTGAATGATTCTGTATATGGACCATTTTGGGATTTACAAAAATATTTGATTCATATGGAAAATATGAATACGGGCGCATTTGGTATGACACGCTGTAATAACAAACAAGGGGACCATATTGAATCCTGGTTTGTTGGTATGCGCCAAAATGTATTTATGTCCAGTTGGTTTGATGAATTTATCAATTCTGTTAAACACGAATCTGACAAAGGTACAATTACATATATGTATGAACACGGATTAACACGGTTGTTTGATGCGCATAATATATCATGGGATGCGCTGTATAATGCACCCGGGCGCAGCGTGTACAACCGTGTAAAATACTTTTATAAAAAACATATGCCATTTATGAAAAAGAATGCTTTTATTCGTCATAATGGCGAACTGGGGCGACAAATTTTATATGTGTTGAATCATATTCCAAAAAAATTGCACGATGCGATTTTAGAAAACGCGATACGTGTATACGGCGAAAACACTGTTACACGACTGTTAACAAATAATCCAGTAAGAATAATATGGCGACGCATAACATATGCAATACATAAAATTTTAACACGGGGGCTGTGATGAAAACAAAACGAATTGCGGCAATTACAATGGCGCGAAATGATGAATTCTTTTTATCGCGTTGGATTAAATATTATGGTGAACAATTAGGCGACGAAAATTTGTATGTGATACTGGATGGCACAGACCAAAAAATTCCAAAAAATGTGGGGGGGGCACATATAATAAAAATGCCACATACCGATATGTCGCGCCGTGCAGGCGATAAATACAGAATCGGCAAAATCAATAATATGGCACACGATTTGTTTCGTTCTGGATATGATTTAGTTATCGGATGTGATTCTGACGAATTTTTAATCGTTGACCCAGACACAAAAAAAACATTGGCTGAATATCTATCTGAATTAAACATACATACAACTGTATCTGGATTAGGATTAGATGTTGGACAGAATATAAAATACGAAAAAGAATTGAATAAAAACAAACCAATGCTAACACAACGTGGGTTTGCATTACTGTCCACGCGATACACAAAACCTGTTGTATTGGCACGCCCTGCGCGTTGGGGCAGTGGCTTTCACCAAGTCAAAGGACACAATTTCCACATAGACAATAATTTATATTTGCTGCACTTTGGGGCGGTTGATATGCAAATGCTGGTGACCAAGGCCACAAAACGCGGTCCAGACTGGGTAAATCATTTACAGCGACGCGGTAATGGCACAATTAACGCAGTAACAAACAAAACCGCACACACTGAAAAATATATTGGTGCTGCCCGCATTATGCAACGAATATTTCGCCCAATTTACGCAATTTATAAACCTGGTATGTTGGGAATTAAATGGGTTGTGCGAATACCAGAAAGGTTTGTTAATTCTGGGATATAAAACTTTCAATTCTGCGTTTATATTTACGCGCACGCATATTTGGTGGATTATTAAAGACACCCATATTTTGCATTTCAACTAAACGCTGTTTAATTTTTTTATGATTTGTACTGGGCATCGAACGCATACAATTTATTATAAACGGCCATAACAATTCACGCGACCAAACATTATACCAATCATCTTGTACTTTGTATGTGGCAACATTATTAAATGCAGATATAATCGCGCGCGATATATTATCAAATACCTTGGTATTATCTGCTGTATTCAGTGCAGATGTTGCATTCGGCACATAAAAATACAATGGCAATGTTAAAATCACAGAACGTGGACAACGCAATAATACAGATGTAATAAACGGAAAATCTTCGGATATTTTTATATCTGGATTAAATGTAACACCATTTAATAATTCGCGACGATATAAATGCACCACAGGATAACAATGACGCACACGCCAAAATCCGAACGAATGGTTCTTTTCTGTTACATAATTTATCAGATTACTTGTTACTTTATACTTTATTTTGTCTGTATCATACATTTGTGCATTGCGCGCATTAATTTCTGTATTTGCATCTGCACCTTTTTTGATTTTATTATACAGTTTTTTATCATATCGCATTGATACAATATCGGCATCGTTTTGTTGTGCAAATTTATATAATATTTCCAATGTTTGCGGATGAATACAATCATCAGAATCAACAAACATTATATATTCACCGTTTGCATGTGATATTGCATAATTTCTGGCATTACTTACCCCAGAATTTTTACGATGATAAACGATAAATCTTTTATCACGCGTGGCATATTCATCTGCGATTTTACCGCTGTTATCGGGGCTGCCATCGTTAACACAAATAACTTCCCAATCTGTAAAAGTTTGATTTATCACAGAATCCAGACAACGTCGCAGATATTTTTCAACATTATATATTGGTATGATTACTGATATTTTTGGTTTTTGTTTTTTCATTTTTTATTCGCCAATATATTTATAAATATCCGACACCATTTTATACCATTTGTCTGGTACAACATCAAATACACCCGCATCACGCAAACCAATTAGTTCTGCGCGCGCCATAGCAATTTCTTCATCGGTTTTCATATATTTAACCTTGCGAAACGCCCAGTTAACAAAATACCACATAAATTTTTCTTGCCATTGTGCCATTTGATAATCTGTTGCGTTTTTTTTATATAACGCATATGCGTTTTTAATCCCACTGCACAGGCATTGCATTATTCGTAACTGTTTTGCACTTAACACGATTCCGCCAAAGTTCGGTATGTAATAATACAGTGGCAAATTAATAATTGTTACCTTGGGATTTTTTAACATCAATGCACTCCACCATGGGAAATCCTCAAACAACAAACCTTTGATAAACGGTGTATCTGCAATTAAGTCGCGGCGATACATATTCTTCCACACCTGGCAATGTTTGATTAACCATCTGCGGCGGGGGTTAAACATATTATGCGCGCGTTCTGTTGCATACAAGAAAATATCATCTGTAACAACACTGCGAATTTTTGATATGTTGTATTTTTTACGAATACCACATGGCGTAACATTATCTGTATCCAATCCCAGTTTATGTCGCACCATCAGTTGCGGACGATAAACGCGGTCATATGCAAACGATACAACATCACTGTTATCACGCGTTGCCATATGATATGCGATTTCCATTGTCTGGGGATGAATAAAGTCATCACTATCCAGATACATTATGTATTTACCTTTTGCGTGTGGCAAACCATAATTACGCGCATCTGACAGACCGCCATTTTTTTTATGCAGAACTATAAAACGTTTATCACGTGCGGCATATTCTTCGGCGATTGCGCCAGAATTATCTGGACTGCCATCATCAACACAAATTGCCGTCCAATTTGTAAAGGTTTGATTCATCACAGAATCCAAACACCGCCGCAGGTATTTTTCAACATTATACATTGGTATGATTATTGATATTGCCGGCATTTTATTTTCACCTTTGTTACATTTTGTTAATCATAACATCTGCAAAAGACCCAGGAACTGGATTTTCTGAACCACGATATGTTACTTTTTGGAAAAAAGCACCCGATGTAACATTATCAAACGTTTTCTTATCAAACGGTTTATGTTGATAATCCCACCACAGCATATGGGTTGGATCTTGGTCAACATGTGGCATTTTGGCAAAGTATTTTTTTGCACGCGCATCATTCATAACCAATGTCTTGAATAATAACTGGTGCATAAAGTAATCAAAGTTATGATTTTCATGCATCCAATAATCTAAAATCATTGCCCGCCACGCGTCCAGCAAATATGCCCCCTGCCGCGCGCGTATAAAACAGTTTTGCATAAATGAATACGGACTGCCGACATTACCTGCTAAATATACAAAAAAGTCTTCTTTGATAATCCAATCTGGAATTGGACTGGTTACAAATGCGGTTGCATCCAACCATATTCCACCATGTTCATATAATAATTCAACACGACAAATATCTGCAAAATGCGCATGCGCAATTTTACCGTCTTTGTATTTTTTTACAATTTCCGCTGGCAATGTTATATAGTCAAAAATAGTATTTTCATCTAAAACTATCAATTCTTGACTGCAATGGCGACGCACGCTGCGAAAACACGCCTTGACCAACTTTGGCGCATTTTTTTCACCCTGGAACCAAATAGTAAATATTTTTTCACCCTTGTCGTTTTTTTCAACCTTTCGTTCTGGAATATTTGCGGCTGCCGGCAGATATCGCTTAAAATATCTGGGGATTATATTTGATATAACATCACTGCGAACCTGGCGGCGTGCAATACGCGAACGCCACGGCCAGTTTAATATATGCCCGCGTAACATTACATCAGACATTGCGAAAAATTTTGCTATATTCATATTATTTTCCCCTTTGGTTAAATAATGCTGATTTCCATAACAGAAATCAGCATTTATTTTATTCTTGCATTACATCAACATTATCATCGTCGTCAGATGGTCCTGTTGTCATTTCTTCGGCAATACCATTTGCACGCGCCATTATTTTTTCCAACAATTCCGCCTGAGCATCCGGATGGTCGCGCAACCACGCCCTGGCATTTGCCTCGCCCTGACCTATTCGTTCACTGTTATAAGAATAGAAAGAGCCTGCTTTTTCAATAAAGTCGTATTTTACACCCATATCCAAGATTTCACTGATGCGTGAAATACCTTCGCCATACATAATCTTGAAATCAACTGTACGGAAAGGTGGTGCGACTTTATTTTTAACGATTTTAACACGGGTTTCATTTCCGATAACATTTTCTTTATCTTTAATCGCGCCTGTACGGCGAATATCCAGGCGTACAGATGCATAGAACTTTAACGCGTTCCCCCCAGATGTTGTTTCTGGATTACCAAACATAACGCCAATTTTCATACGAATCTGGTTAATAAAGATTAACAATGTATTACTGCGCGACACAGAACCCGCCAATTTTTTCAGGCTCTGCGACATCAGGCGCGCCGTTGTTCCAACAAAAGAATCACCAATGTTACCTTCTAATTCTGCCTTGGGCACCAATGCCGCCACAGAATCAATCACAACAACATCAACCGCCCCAGACTTAATCAATGTGTCTGCAATTTCCAGGGCTTGTTCACCAGAATCAGGCTGTGAAATTATCAGTTCAGAAACATTGCATCCCAATTTTTTCGCATAACTGGGGTCCAGCGCATTTTCCGCATCAATATACGCACATGTACCGCCTTTCTTTTGCGCCTCGGCCACGGCATGCAGTGCCAGTGTTGTTTTACCACTGCTTTCCGGTCCATAAATTTCCACAATACGACCGCGTGGATAACCACCGATTCCCAATGCAATATCCAACCCCAATGAACCAGACGATATCGCCTCTATATTCTGTTGACTGCCATCGCCCATTTTCATAATGGCTTCTTTGCCGAATTGTTTTTGTATTTGTGCCAATGCAGATTCCAGCGCAGGATTTTTAGCCGCGCCGGCGGTTTCTTTTACTGCTTCTTTTTTTGCCATAAACTTCCCCTTTACTTTGTGGTTTCAGCATAGGCGAAAACCCCTAAAAAAGCAAGGGAATAAAGTTTGTTATTTTTTTGCTGAAAAAAGAATTAATGTCGCCATTACTGCAACAAATGCGGTTATTCCCCAAACAGCCACTGTTGTACCAAACACAGCAATTACTAACGCCCCGGTAATTGGCGCAATAATCTTGGGTAAATTAACAGATGTGCGAAAAACCCCATAAAAGCGCGACCGTTCTGATGGCACTGTATTATCAAAAAACAACAAATCGTGTACAGATTCCATAAATGCGCCTGATATTTGCCATAAAACAAAACATGCCAGTAACGGATATCCCGATGCAACTGTTGCATATGCTGATATCAATGCAAATGTTCCAAATCCCAAAATTAACCACAATTTCTTGCCAAATCGCCTGACCAGACGTCCCATAAACCCAGACAATAATATATAAGGAATTATCCCCAATGTTAATACATACCCCAGTGTTTGTTTACTGAACCCAGCCTCTATCACAACAATTGGGACATACAAGGCGCGCATGGCACTTAAAGAAAAAAAACTAAAATTTATAATATATGCGCGCAACATCCCAGGGCGTCGAAAAAACGCCATTGCATTGCGTCGCAATGCACGAAATGTTGTTCGTGGATTTACAGGCGTTATACGTTTATCTTCTTGGACAATCTGCAAATACTTAAAGAAAAACATACACGCCAAATACACACACGCAGATGCAAAAAATGCAGACCGATTTCCAAAAATTTCTGCCAGATACATTGCGAATACTGGCGCAAAAAACGCCCCAATATTAACCCATAAATAATATCGTGAATTCAATCGTGCCATTGGCACATCACGCGTGGCAAAGTCCGCCATAAACAATGGTATTAATATTCCTATTAATGTTGTGCCAATTCCACTGGTCCAATCCAGTGCCACAAATGTATTTGGCTGAACCGAAAAAGCCATCATGGCATAACATGCAATCACACCAATCAAGGCGTAATTGAATACACGCACCTTGGAAAATCGGCGAAACAGTTCATTTGCAAATAATGCAACAACCATACAAAACGCAGAATATGCCGCAACATAAATACCAACAATCGCACTGGAACGAAAGATTTCCAAGATTACCAATGAATATACGGCTTTGTAAATACCATCTGCAAACCCCGTAAACAACCCCAAGTTTGCAAAAGAAAACCCACTGACGGATTGCCCGATTGAAATATATTTATCTTGCGCCATCTCTCTCGCTTTTTTTATTTACCATGATATTATACCACAAAAATCGGTCTGTTGTTGATATTTTTACCAACACCTTTTTTCGCCTTGCAATTACAAAAAGTTAATATATAATAGGGCTTGTTCAGTTTTGGCGGGATAGCTCAGCTGGTTAGAGCAGCGGAATCATAATCCGCGTGTCGGGG
>CAMOFE010000022.1 GCA_946613195.1 uncultured Alphaproteobacteria bacterium | reverse complement strand
CAGACGAAAATGAACTAGAACGCATAGTGTTAAAGATATTTGCAAGAAAAGGAGGATTAGAATGTTAAACAACGAAAATTACATTACGGTCCAAGGTTGGATGGTAAAGGAGTTAGGGTTAAAAGGAAATAAACTACTGACCTACGCACTTATCTACGGTTTTTCGCAAGATGGTAAATCTGAGTTTACTGGTTCTTTAAGTTATACCGCAGATTGGGTTGGTGTTACAAAAAGAGCAATAATAGATATTATTAACGACCTGATTGATAAAAAACTAATCGCAAAAGTAGAACATACAGCAGGAAATGTTAAATATTATTCATACAAGACTACAAGTGCAGAAAATTTCACTGGTAGTGAAAAAACTTCACCGGGGGGTAGTGAAAAAACTTCACCGCAACATATAGATATAATAAATAATAATATACCCCCTTGTAATTCCCCCCAAGGGGAACAACTACGAGAACATTTTAAGGATTTATGGAATAACAAACTCATTGTGTTCTACAAACAATGTTATCCGCACAATGTTCAATTACAGAAAATAACTCGTGCATCACTGAAACACCTACCTGCACGAGATAAAGAACTTAAATCATTGGTAAAGGAACTCATTGCAGATGGTGTCATTACAGCGGAGGATGTTGGGGACGATGTTTGGCGTTGGGCTTTTAACCAAATCTGGGAAAGAATACAAAGGTCTTCGTTTTTGCGAGGGACTGCCAGAGGATACGAAGGGTTCGTTCCTAACGCAGAGTTCATTCTTGCACCATCAAAGTTTATAAAAATAGTAACACCTATTGCAATTAGCAAGTATGGATTAGACGACAAAAGGTAAAAACTATGGCATTTTATGCTTTGCACGATTACGATAAATCTAAACCGGGGATGTTCTTGATTAAACCCGAAGAGGCACAAAAGTGGAACAGACAGGGTTATGGTATTCACTGGTGCCCACAGGTGTTTAAGGACGACATCCGCAAGACAGAGAATCTTGAGAAGATACAATACTGGTTGGCAGATTTAGACAATGGCGATAAAGAAACTATGCTTAGACGTATTGCGTCATTACCAGTAGAACCAACACACGTTGTGGAAACCAAAAGAGGGTATCACGTCTATTGGCGGGCTAAGGATGCTACAATCGAGAACTATTCCAAGATTGAAAAAGGTATTGCAGAAGCATTATGTGCAGACGGAAGCCTGATAACACCGACACACACATTGAGATTCCCTGGGTTTTATCACATGAAAGACCCTAAGAACCCTTTCTTTGTGCGTTGGGTATGGCAAAAACCACAAAACGAATACAGTGAGGCAATTATGTTAAGGGTTTTTAAGCCCAAACCCGTTAAGGTGGATAGATTCAGCCGGGAGATTTCTAGCCCGGTCCCAGTAGATTTGCAAACAGCAATTTTACCTGAAAATTGGGATAGAATCCTTCATGCGAATCTTGCAACACCAGGGAATAGAAATAACCAAATGAACAAAATTGCGTATCATTTGAAAATGTTGGGTGCAGATAAGTCGTTGATGTTGCGGGTTTTAATGGAAATAAACGAAAATCGTAATGTCGGGCTTGACTTTCGGGAAATCAATGGTATCGTATCCCATAAGTAACCCACAAATAAAGGAAAAGGAATGGAAAGTCTTGCGGAACTTATGAAAAATCCTTTCAAAAGGGAAGAGTTTGACGTTTATAAATACTGGGAAAGAAATAAAAAGGTTGGTGTGTTTGGTGTCCCGTATCTGGATGCTGAATTGCACGGAATAGCAAAAACAGATTTGGTGCTTATTGGTGCTAGGTCAGGGGCAGGTAAGAGCTCGTTAGCAAAAATTATCTACAATGCTAATGATAAGTCGAAAACTGCCCTTTTTTCTTTGGAAAATTATGACGGCGATGTCGAAATGTCACTTTTGCGACAGGAATATGCCAAATTAACAGGAAATTGGATTAACGCAAGAACTTGGCAGATGGAGGACGGAATTAAAATCGACGATAAGGCACTAAATTTAGCCGTAGAACGCGTTAAGGAACAGTTAATGGGTAGTTATATATTTGGACGTGTTCCGCCTAATGACGACCCAAATAAACAAAACTGGACAATAGATACTTTGTCTGAGAAGATAATATGGTGTGCGACACGTGGAATTGAACTGATAATAATTGACCATTTGGATTATTTAGACAGGGATAACCCAAACGAAAGTGATAATGAGCACATAACAGAACTTATGAAATCAATAAGAACTGCACAAGAAATAGGCTCTGCTGTGGTTGCGTTTTCACATTTAAGAAAACCAATGGGAAATGTTGAGAATTTGGTTGTGCCTAATGAAAATGAATTTATTGGGTCTTCAAATAAGGTTAAACAGGCAACACAGGTTATAATGTTCGCACCTGCAAATGAAGGGAACGCACAAGACGGTTTTGCCACTTGGTGTTGTATCCGTAAAAATCGTAATGGTGGTATTAAAAATCAAGCAGCAAAGTTGTTCTTTATGCCTGCAACAGAAACATACAAAGATGAATATGAATTATACGCAATAAATTATGCAGGAACAAAAGCAACTGGCCCGTTAAATACCACAGATTTGCCCGGATTTGCGCCCACTGGCGATGGAAAAATTTTTCGGTTTTAATGCTTGACATTGGATTTTTTTGGTTTATAATGGGGTTGTAAAAAGGAAAAACGAACTATGAAAAAAATTATCATCTCGATGAAAGATTGCCAAAATTGCGCCACACTTAAAGCGATGGTGCCTGATGCTAATAATTTGGAAATCGACCCGATGGATTTTTTGCCGTTTTGTCGTGCGGCAGGGATTCAAAATATGCCGTTCTTGGTTGTAACAGGAACAGTGCCAGAATTAGCAAAGTTATTGGAGGATAAAGATGTTCAGGAATAAAAATTTAAGTGTTATTGCCTTTGCGAACGGCTGGACTTTGTGGCAATATTATACAAAAGATTCGTTAGAAAAAGTAGAGGTTGATGGATACTTTGACAAGATTAACACTTTGTGTGCCACCGGGGACATAATTATAATCGTTGCCAAAGGACAAGTTGAAAAAGAAAGTGCTATCCGTTCTATCTTATTGGAAGACGGTGTAGTAAAATTAAAACACTTAGTATAAGGATATATTATGAAAACATATAAATCAGATGTTGCTGTGCCACCACGTATTTTGCCTTTATCTGAGAACACAGTTATGGCAGAATATATTTATAGTTATGTAGATGGGTTTGACGCTAAAAGAGCGTTAGCACAAGCAAAAAAAGAAAGATTGGCAGGGTATAAAAAAATAGACGATGATAGGGTCGTATATCCTGGAGAAAAAAGTCACGTTTGGATTTACACGGCTTATTATAAGAAAAAGAAACCAACAAGACGTGTAAAACGATAAAGTTATCATAAAGGAGTTTATGAAAAAAGTTACCAGACAACGATGCGTCCTCCTAAAACTTGGTCGTGCCTGCTAAGTTAGAGCGTGTTATGCAGAAATGTTAACTGTCCCGCATCGTATTGACATCTGGCATATTACGCTATCGTAATTGGGGGCAGAATAACACGACAGGCACTCTTTTAACGAACGGGGTTGGCAATCCTTACTGCTAAATTTCTTTTTCTCCTGTCAATCCTGTTCACCAAACAAAAAAGGACCTAAAAATGAAATGGAATAAATGGCATTTTGTGGCAGAAACACCGCATGACGATACAAGTATTAACTTTTTAATCTATGGGGCATACGCAGTAATAGGTTTGGTTTTGCTTTTTGGAATGTTTTTCACGTTAAGTGAAGGTCAAAAAGCACTAGTAACAACCTTTGGCCGTGCATCAGACCATATTTATGGTGCAGGAATCCATGTAAAATTGCCAATAATTCAACACGTAAAACGTTTTGACGTTAAAACAATTCGTGCTGATTATAAAACACAAACATATACAAAGGATATTCAGACGGCAACAATTATTGTGTCGTATTCATATAACCTAATTGCAAATGATATTGTGCAAACATATAGGGAATATGGCAATGATTGGCAGGAAAGAATATTGTATCCTAATCTGGAACAGGCAGTTAAGGCAGAGGTTGGGATGTGGAACGCAGACACGATGGTTGCTAATCGTGATAAAGTCGCTGAAAATATCCTAAAATCCTTGCAGGATAGAATGTTGTCCCACAATTATCCTGTTGCTATAACAAACTTTCAAATGATTAACATTGACTATTCACAACAGTTTGAACAGGCAATCGAAAAGAAAGTTATTGCTGAACAGGCTGCTTTAGAAGAAGCAAACAAAACAAAGCAGGTTGAGCAACAAGCAAAACAACAGGTTGTGTCAGCAAAGGCAGAAGCAGAATCTATGCGTATTCGTGCAAATGCTTTGGCACAAAACCCAAAACTAGTGTCGTATGAAGCAGTGCAAAAATGGGATGGACATTTACCGCAAATTATGGCAGGCAACGGTTCTACACCAATCCTTGACTTGCGTAGTATAACACAGTAAAGTTTTGTGTGGGACAATGGGTGTCAGGTGGGCAATATTGTTGCTGTTGAGCCCACCACCACACAAAAAAAGGATAAAAATGAAAGAATTAAAGTATGTTTTGTTAGGGATAGTTATATTTCTGTTTGCAATACTTGTAGCAGGATGTGAACCAACAAAACACCAAAGTTATAACATCGTGACAGGATGGGAAGAAACAGAATGAGTTTATTCTGGGATAGTTAAATGGCATAACCGTCGGCTGTTAACCGACTATTCGCAGTTCGAATCTGCGTCCCAGAGCCATATTATTGCGCCGGTAGTTAAATAGTATAATATAACCTTGCCAAGGTTAAGTCATCGGAGCGTAACCGGTTCGGCGCACCAAGTTTATAGCGAGTAAGTGAACCAGTGTCACGTTAGGCTCATAACCTAAAAAGCATAGTGCAACTCTATGACTCGCAACCAAAGGCGGATGTTGAAACTGGTTATCAAACTGCTCTGATAAGGCAGTATTCTGGGTTCGAGTCCCAGTTCGCCTACCAAGTTTGGGGCTGAAAAGGTTTAGATGTAAACTAATGTTATCTGGGCTTGACCAGTAATAAACCAGAAATGGCAGGTAGCATTGTGGGGGCGGGTCCCACAAATCTAAATCGTCGGGCCAAGACCACAGCCCCGCCAAAGTTCTTTCGCGGGATGCTACCCCGCCCATATCGTACAGATGGGCTTGATTGCTAGGGAAATCAGGATAATGTTAATGCTATGCTAGCCGTCCACGAAATCACCAGCCGACTATGTCCGCTAGGAATCTTGGATGTTAGTGTTAACAAAAGACATGGAACCACCGCAAAGACCTGCTGGGTACCAGGATAAACTGCCCTCGAGTTTGGGCTAAGGCAACTCTGACGTTTCGGGGTTCGCCTGGTTGAGGCCCTGTCAGTGGGGTGCCCATCACTGACGTCCTGTCAGACTCGTCTGGCTAAAGAGAACGCTGAATCGCCAGAATGTCGGGTTAACCGTCGGTATGCGAGTTCTATGCGGCGGCTATGGCCCGAACAGGACAGTGTGTGGGAATTGCCGGGGGTGGCGAGGGATAAACCCGATAACCCACCCACCACACACAAACCATTAAATAAAAGGAAAAAATCATGGTCGATATTACATTATGTATGAATAATCACTGTCCATTGCGTGATAAGTGTTATAGGTATCGTGCTATGCCAGATAAATATTGGCAATCATATTCAAAATTTGAACCACACAAATCCACTGGATGGAAAGGTGGCTTTGAATGTGATTATTTTTGGCAAATAGATTGGGTTAAAGATAGAATCTTGCCAACAGCAGACGTTGATAATAACTGTTATATGAACCGTAAGGAACAAAAATGATTAAAAAATTAAAAGAACACGATATTATTGACCCAAAAACAGATAAGGTTATTGGCAAAATTGGTTGTGACCTGCGTGAAATAATGGACAAGTTGAACGAACTTGTAGATGCTGTTAATACTATACAAACAGAAAGAGAAGCAGAACGGTTTGAGATTCAAGAGTGGATTGGTATTTTTGAAGCAGTGCGTAAATCTGTGAATGTTCACGAAAAACAGATTGACGAATTGCAAATGAAAGTAGAACCAGAAAAATGCGAGACACCCGTTGACCCATACGCAGAACAACGGAAGTGGATTGGAAGGTTGTGCTGGTTTAGTAATGGCGATGGTTTTGATGAAGTTGGTTATTTAACAGAAATTGACCCAGATATGCCAGAAGCAAAATTTCGCTGTGATTGTCACGATTATTATGAAAAATGCGAACCAGTAAAACCAGATGACGATATTATTTACAAAGGTGGTGACAATGAGTAAAAAATATATTTATAGACCAGAACACTGGCTTAACGACCAATGTGTAGTTCAAGAATTTTTTTCAATGATGGACACATTGGCGGCAGTTCATAGAAGTCCAGTAAGATTAGTAAAAACAAAAAACGTGTTTTGGTATCATTTTGCGGTATATGAATTGTGTAATACCACAGCAGAACAAAAGGATAAGTGATGTGCGATTGTTTTACTTGTAAGAACCACGACAAACCAGAACTGTGTATTGCTTATTACAAGGGATATATTGAAGCGTGTAATTGGTTTTTGTCTTGGGCAAAAGCAAACAAGATTAAAATGGGTAGTATTGGCGATGACGACCTTGGTGGCGTGTATGCACAAATACAATGCAACCGTGATGAAACCGATTGTCTGTGTAGAGATTTAGAAAAAGAACTCGCAGATATTGAAGCAAAAAGACCCAAAAGTCCATATATATGGTAGAACAAAAGGATGTAAAATGAACAAGATACCAGCAGGTTGCGAAGGTTGCAGAAATTGTATGTATTGGGATAGAAATGGGTGCATATACTGGAAAAAGCAATTAAAAAAGACAACTGTGTGGCTTGTACAACCGTATCATACTCACAAAGAACAAGGCAGAAAACTAAAACGCTATCCATGTATTCAAGGTTACGGATTGTGGAAAGGCGGCATGTATATTGTAGAAGAACAAAAGGATGTAAAATGAGTGATATAAAATGTCCGTTCTGTCAGCATGAGTTAGAAATTGGCGGCGTTGATGGTATATTACGTGGCTGTCCTAAATGCCGCAATCTTGGAACTGAAATGCTCTGGCAAGAACTTATACGCACACGCAAGGCATTGGATGTTGCTGTTAATGCATTGAAAGAAATAAATGACCGTTATGAATCAGAAGAACAAAGGGGCAGAGAAGAAGATGATAGCCCTGACTGGTGGGACTTTGCTATGGACACAGGCGAAATACTGACAAAAGCCCTAGACAAAATAACAGAACTAGAACAAAAGGACGTAAAATGAAATGGACTTTTTTTACAGTAGGAAAAGACGGCAAGAGTTATTTTCCAAAGAGAACAGGTTCTAGTCAAATTGAATTGATTGATGTCTGGACACTTGATATACAGGAAGCGGTATTATGGGACAAGCCCGAAGACCTAGAGCCTTTGGCAAATGAATTTTGTAATGTGTGCATTATAAGTATAACACAAAAGGATAAACAATGAAAGACATTAAATATTTCCAAGACAAATGCGAAAGATTAGAAAAGGTTATAACCATGCGTGAATGCCAGTTGCGTTGTGCGTGTGATGGGCTAGAATATATAACTTGTGTTGATGGTATTGCAGATGCACAGTATCAAGCACACAAATCATTAGATGCCGTTGATGCAATATATGAATTACATCATGGCGAAAAGATTGCAGACGGATTTTTAGAACCAAAACCAAGGGGGTAACTATGACTAAATTATGGCAGGATAAAACCGACGAAGAGTTCAAAAATGATATTATGAAAATGGTCGAAGAAGGCAAACTTACAAAATGGAGCCCGTGGGACCATATTAAAACCCTAGACGAAGCAAAAGATTACGTAGAAGCCATATATGAAGAGTGGGGCCAAGAATCACAAGCAGCCAATGATTGTATTGTCGAAATCTTAGAATCATATATGGAATTTATAGATATTGCACATAAAACCATAAACAAAAAGAATCCAGAAAAATATTTACCAATGTTTACGCTGCTTGTCGCAAAACGTCGTGCCGAATGGGAACCAATTTTACAAAAAGCAAAAGAACTGCAAAGCAAAAAAGCCCAGAAATCTGCCAAAAAATCCGCTTGACATTCAAATTCATTGTGGTATAATCAAATCACTAACCAAAGGAAAAGGAAATGGAACCAGAAGATTTTTTACCAGATGTTTATTTGACACCAGAAGCAAATAGACAGTGTGTCGAAATTATGAAAAAGACAGGGTTTGTCCCACAACCTGCGACAGATGGCGAAGTAAAAGCGATAGTTGCTTGGTTGGATTATTCTAAAAAGAATATGCCTAACCTTATGACACATGTTTACAAAGATTGTGTGTTTCAAAAAAGAAACGGTAGTTGGGTATTGGCAACAAGAAATAATAATTTTTTATATGTGGATTTATTGAAAGGAAAACAAAATGGTTAATTTGTTTGGGGAAGAAGAGTTAGATGTAACACGCAGTATATTGCGTCAAAAATTTATTGAACCGCCTTTTTCAATCTTGGATACAAGACAAGCAGGGTGGCAAGAAAGAAAACGCACATGGAAACAATTAGGAATTAGGCCAGAAATTGTTAATAACAATAACACAAAAACATTCAATATATCTGAATGGGCAAGTGAAAAAGCAGACAAAGATATGCCTGCAATATCTATATTTGACCCTGCGTTGTGCGAGGTTATTTATAAATGGTTCTGTCCCGACGGTGGTTCTATATTAGACCCGTTTGCAGGTGGTGCCGTACGAGGCATTGTGGCTAACTTTATGGGGTATCGTTATACAGGGATAGATATTCGGCAAGAACAGATTGACGATAATCGTAATCAAGCATTGGACATCCTGCCAGTGGATAATCAGCCACAGTGGTATGTGGGCGATAGTTTATATGAGTTAGACAGGTTCCAAGAAGAAAGTTTTGATATGATATTTTCTTGTCCGCCTTATATGGATTTAGAAGTGTATTCAGACCTTAAGGGCGACCTGTCTAATATGACCCACAAAGACTTTTTAGGGGCTTATGGCAGTATTATATATAAAGCATGTCAACGTCTGAAACCTGGTGGTTATGCTTGTTTTGTCGTTGGCGAAGTTAGAGATAAAAAAGGGTATTTTTGTGGTCTTGTCCCAAGCACTATAATAAGTTTTGCTAGGGCGGGTCTGGGGTATTATAATGAAATCATACTTGTAACACCAACAGGAACCGCCGCAATTCGTGCTGATGGCAGTATGAAAAATAAAAAAATAGTAAGAACACACCAGAACATATTAGTATTCAAAAAAGGAGTATAAAAATGCAAAGACTGTTAAGAATCCAACAGAAACTTAAGGCTCCCAAGGCATCGGACAACAAATTTGGGGGTTATAAATATCGTTCCGCAGAACAAATATTGCAGGCGGTTAAACCACTTCTAGAAGAAGAAGGATTGGTGTTAACGCTTCACGACAATGTCGTTTTAATAGGCGCACGTTATTATGTAATGGCAACCGTAGCACTTAAAGACGCACAAGATGGCACACTGCTTGTTTCTACTGGGGCTTACGCGCGTGAAGACGAAAACCTTAAAGGTATGACACAATCACAAATAACAGGTGCTGCTTCTTCATACGCAAGAAAATACGCACTTTCAGGTCTGTTTGCAATCGATAACACAGACGACCTAGATGTTATAAACGATGGAAATATCACAATGATGACCCCTGCACAAGAAAAATTGTTAAATGACCTGCATACCGATTGGGGTAAAGCATTGGAATACCTAGAACTGGAATCTATAGACCAAATCACTGAAGCACAGGCACAAGCAATGATAACCGCTAAATTAAAGAAAGAAGGTAAAAATGCCTAAATACCACGACAATATTGAACAGGGAACAGACGAATGGTACCAAATCCGTTTAGGTAAAATGACCGCTTCTGATTTCCACGTAATGTTAGGCAAATCCCAGACAAAAACAGATAAATTGTTTGAGATTATTTTTGAAAGGTTAACCCATAACACAGACCAAGAAAACTATTCTTCGTTTGCTATGGAACGTGGTAAAATATTAGAAGCAGAAGCCCGCAGATTGTATTCAGCAATGTATGAAACACCTGTTAAACAAACAGGGTTCGTAGAACCAGATGGAGAC
Organism: uncultured Alphaproteobacteria bacterium; assembly: GCA_946613195.1. Lineage (GTDB taxonomy): Bacteria > Pseudomonadota > Alphaproteobacteria > Rs-D84 > Rs-D84 > Enterousia. The sequence continues at coordinate 5,937 of CAMOFE010000022.1, read as the reverse complement.
GAACCTTTTCAAGGGTTTATTGGGGCTAGCCCAGACGGGTTGTTGGGCGAAGACGGGGGTTTGGAAATTAAGTGCCCGTTAGGTAAGAATTTCTTGCAGTGGACCGCTTTACAAGAAGACGGAACCCGCACAGTAGAATACATCAAACCAGAATACAAAACCCAACTGGAATTTAATCTTATGATTACTGGGCGCAAATACTGGGATTTCTGTTATTACCATCCATTGCTTGGGATGGCAGTAAAACGTATTGAAAGCGACACAGAATTACGTGAAAAAATTAAAACATCATTGACAGATTGCATAGAATTTATTAAATCATACACAAAGGAGTAAATAATGGACAAAAAGTATGATAACTCAAACCGCGGAGTATTATTCCGTAATGAAGAAAGAAGAAACGACCGTTCACCAGAATACACGGGCACACTAAATATTATGGGCAAAGAATACAGATTGTCTGCGTGGATTAAAGAGTCTAAAGCAGGTAAAAAATTCTTTTCATTGTCAGTGGCAGCACCATCGGCACCAAAGAAAGAAGAAAAACCTGCAGAACCCTTAGAAACAACAATGATGGACGATTTGGACGATTTGCCTTTTAATTAAGACCCATAGTCAAGGGGGTCTTATAAAAATACCTTGACTTAATACCTTTGATTTAATATCTTATAAGATATAATCAAAAAGGATAAAAAAATGGTTAATCGTAAAGGCAAAAACAACCCACGATATAAAACAGGATTGTGTATGGCTGGGGAAAAAACAAGTTTATATAGGTCTTGGTGTGGTATGAAACAAAGGTGCTTAAACCCCAACAACCCTAAATATAGTAGATATGGTGGCAGGGGAATAAAAATATGTCCAGAATGGTTAGATATTGTAGGTTTTTATAATTGGGCAATAAATAATGGTTGGCAAGAGGGTTTTTCAATAGACCGTATTGATAATAACGGAGATTATTGCCCAGAAAACTGCAAATGGGTTTCTGTTTCGGAAAATAGCAGGAAAAAATCAACCACAAAAATAGATATGATTACAGCACAAGAAATACGTAGTCGTATTAAGGAAGATTGGTATAAATTAGCAGAAGAATACGGATGTTCACACGGTAATATTTGGTTTATAATGCACAATTTTACTCATGTTCCCGATGGTGAATGTAGCAAACGGATAAAAGAAAACAGACAAGCAAACGTGGTTTAAGATGGATGAAGATAAAAAATGGATTGAAAAATGCGACAAACTGTATCCTAGATTAAGAAACGGACGTTGTTGCAGAATCTGCCAAGCAATGTGGAAAGAGGTTCCTGCGGACCATATTCATCATTGCATTAGGCGGAACGTTTTAATTACACGTTTTTATCTTCCCAACCTTATTCCATTGTGTGCGTATCACCACGAAATGATACACGCAGGAAAAATGTCTGAACCAATACCAGAACAGTTGCGCGAACACCTTCAACGATTATCAAATAAGAATCTAAAAGGTTATTGCATAGCAAAAGGTATTACAAAGGCTGAGTTTTTCCAGAAACAATATAATATATTAAAAGAACAGGTTCTATATTAAAGGAAAGGAAAATGGAATTAGTGCCGTGCCGTTACTGTAAACAACAAAAGGCAGAAACATTTCGTGCAAACGAGTTGTGGTATGTCCGTTGTAGGGGTAACAAAAAGATGAAAAGAAAAAACAAAGACGGTGTTGAAGAGATTTATTGGAAGCCATGCAGTTACTGGGGAAAATACGAATTCCTTGGTCTAAACGAAAAGGCCGCAATAGATAACTGGAACGCAAGAAATTCAGGAAAAGACACAGAGGATTAAAAATGAATAGATTTATTTGGCGTAAAACAATTTTAACGTTCTTCATTTTAGGATGTTGGACAAAATATATAAATAACTATATTGGCGACATATTATATGGTATGTGGGTTGGTATGTTTGCCTTCTGGACAATATTAATTATTGTTGGAATAGTTGGGGTTTTGGTCGATTCTAAAAACATAAAATCCGCATCAAAACAATTAACAGAAAAAGAAATGGATGTTTGGGGCAAATTAAATATCTGTGCGCTGGCAAGTTATATCGTCTGTGGGGAATTTGCGGCAAGCATATTGTTCTTGCTTTCTACATGCTTTTTCTATATCCTAACATTAAAAGCAAGAAAATAACACCTTATGGCCGTTCTGTTTTTTGAACATTTTAACCTTTTTTTCCTTTGCGAACGGCCACCTTATTTTATATGAAGTATAGTGGAATTATCTTTATAGACGACCCTAGGGCAGAAAAATTAAGTGTTACCCCACAAACGTTTGATGATTTCTTTGCCTGGGATTGTCGACCAAAATACATTGGAATAATTAGGTTGCGCCCAAAAGACCACCAAAGATTGTTGAATTTTTTTGACGCAGGACAACAAATATATTCAGAAATACGTATTTGTGCACCAAATCAGGAAATTATTGACGTGTCAAAAGATTATGGTTATGAATTAAAACAGGACACAGCAGGAACACCATACCTTACCGACGCAACCATAAAAATAAAAAAGCAAGAATCAATAAAGAAAGGGTACCAATAATCGTATTCTTTTGGCTAATTTTTGCCTCCAGAACCGCGATTTGCGACTTGCAGGAAGAATCTATCGCAACAATTTGTTTCTTGCTTGCAGAACGTAAATTTTCAATAGATTCGTTACGACATTCTTTTGGGATTGCTTCATACATCGCGTCAATAGTTTGTGTTGCAGAATCCACAATATTTTCTGTTGCTGTCTTTGTTCCACAACCGTTTAACAAAAACGTTAAAATTAACAAAATTGCAAAATGTTTCATTGTTTTACCTTTTGAACCATATTTATGTATTTTACCGCAGACACTAACGCCTCACATTTTACCTTTTGAATGTATTCTTTCCCGCTTACAGTATCGTGCACAGTATATCCTAACACCCATTGTCTAGTTTTTTTGTCCCATATTGGGTTGTATATACGCGTAATGTTATACATTATCTTACCCTTTGTTGGAACTTTGTGTAATTTATACAATCATTTTCTAACAAAATACGCAATAACGTCTCGTTTTCTTCAGTCCTAGTTGCCAACCCAACAACCAAAGGTTCTGCCTGTAACCACTTTTCCCCACCAGCGTCTATTTCATATATATTATACTGCCAGAACCCTTTTATCGCCCATGTTTTTAGATATGTCTTTTTTGTACTCATTACCTTTCCCTTTGATTGCATTTGGCCAAACATAATTCGCAAGGATTCCGGTGCCAAACTTCCCAGTTTCCTAATGCTTTTTTCAGAAAATCCCTGTCTTCTTCTGGCATACGCCAATTTATTATTGCATTATATGTTATATCATATTTAATTTCTTCAAATTCACAAGGCAAATAATTACTTTTTATCGCATTTAACATATAATGTGCGTCAAATATATTCTTTGGATTGTTCCACATACATTTTGGAACACGCGACTTAGGTAAATAGTGCTCCCTGCTCTCTTTCCCTTTTGGTATTTCAAGATTACAAAGAACACATATTTTATCCATATCCTATCCTTTTCTAATGCCAGTTTTTGCACACGCTACTGGCAAAGCGCAAGGAAACGGCAACGATACCGTAGTGCACCCTTTTATATAGGTTAGCGAAGGGCTCGCCATCAAGACCCGGCAGAAACTACGCATAAAAAGCCGGCACCTATATCTTTATGCCCTGAACACGTAAACCTTATCTTTTTGCCCATACGTCATTACATCCACATGGCACCACGACGGGGCATCCAAAGGACTTTCTAAACGTATTTTACAGGGCAATAAATCTGCGTTCTTTTTTATCAATTCGTGTATCTGTAACACACTGTATTTAGAACACGAAAAATCGCACGCCTTGCCAAGGTTGTGTCCAGAAAGGTATAACTTCCCCGCTTTTGTTTTTTCAACAACCAGGGGGCAAATATTACAACGAAATCCACGTTGTGTTAAACTAGTTCCGTTGTTTATTATTATTGGGCATTTTAATATCTTGTTTCGTATTACGTCCAAAACTGCGATTAAATCCTTGTCTAAAAATCTAATCGCTTTATCGCCGTATTTTTTATATACGTGTGGACAAACTACTTCTTTTACAGATATATGTGGTGCAATGTCCATTGTTATACCTTATTTATAGAACAATTTAACAAAACTTAACACGGAAGCAATAGCCCCACATCCTGCCGCAATATATACAGACACGTCTAATCCCCAGATTCCGCACACTGTTGCAATAGGAACAGCCAAGTAATTAACTGTTTCAATCACTTTATCAATGATTTCTGTTTTGGTCATTTTTGCTTCTTTCTTTTTAGCCATAATTTACTCCTTTATGCTATCGAATCTATCGTAGTTACCGCAGTTGTACATTCTGCGTCTGAATACAATGTATCACCTACCTGCGGGTCTGTCGTTCCATTAGTGTAGAATGGTGTCCAATCTATAACAGGGGCTGATATTGTTCCGCCATCTTTAACACGCCACGCCAAAGCAGTTTGGGTATCGTCTTTTGGGCTTCTTTGATATTCTGTTGTATTTGCGCCTGTCAATATCACAGTTGCTGGCAGGTCAAACAATACCTGTCCAGCAGTTGCCCCAAACGGTGCGGTTTCAGAATACCCTGTTAATCCTTCAATAACAGACCGGACGTTAGACGGAAAATGTAGTGTTACATTTGAAGCACCCGAACACATATTCCTAAAATGGTCACGGCCCGATATAAACGATGATGTCGTTATTGCAGGGAACGATAACTTGCTTAGATTGGTGCATTGACTAAACATGCCTTCGCACTGCAGTGCACCACCGATAACCGAAAGTGAAGGCAAACTAACATTGGTTAACGACGTACAAGAGGCAAACATTAATTGACATGTGGTATTGGCATATAATGTTTTTAATGAACTCAAATCGATTGATTGTATTGAAGAGCATTTCTCAAACATGGACGCACATGAATAACCCCCATCTAATACTGTTAGCAACGGCATATTCACTGTTTGTATTCCGGTGCATCCATAAAACATACTTCGAAGACAACCACCATAGACCATCTTTAACGCCGAAAATGTTACATCTGTTATGCCAGTACATCCATAAAACATTTCTTGACAACACGAAATACCACTTATGGATTCTAACGAGCCAAAGTTTACGCTTTGTATCCCGGTACACGCAGAAAACATATTATAACAACTGTAAGTCCCGAAAATTCTTAAAGAAGATATGTCTACATGTGTAATGTTTCTACAATTATAAAACGCCCTACTGCACGCCTGGTCGTCCATACGCGTTATCATACTTAAATCAACTTCCCCAGTAAGTCGCTGACTACCATAATATGCTTCACACAGTTGATATTTTCCTATTACTGTTACCCCTGTTAAATCTAATATATGGGCGGACACAACGTCTGGTCCTAAAACACCATCCCTAGACACGGTCTTTCTTGGCCCGGCCCACTCCCCCTGAACGCCCAATATAGTTTTGCCTTTTACAATGTTTTCTGGCTGTATGTTAGAATCTATTGAAGAAGTCACAGGTGACACAGTAGCGCGTGTAATTGCGTTCTTGGGCGCAGTTGGTTCTATCACTTGTTCGTTAGTAGTTGGTGTTATGTTAACCGTTTCACCATTTAATTCTACCACGCTGCCTTGTATGCCTAAAATACTAACACCTTCTTTTATGTTTTCAGACGACACGTTTTCTACACCAGAAACGTTTACAGGGCCATACCCATCAATCGTTCCAGGAACAGTTATTGTTTGTGGTTCTGTTGATGGTGTTATATTCAATTCTTGTATGTTTGGTGCGGGTTTTGGAACGACCACCGTCACAGAAGAAAAACCATCCGCATTATCATCAGACGCATTATAAACGCCATTTGCCTGTATTGTTTTTT
>CAMOFE010000021.1 GCA_946613195.1 uncultured Alphaproteobacteria bacterium | reverse complement strand
CAAGTTAATGATATGAATTTTATCTTTGACCCCGTAAACATATGGTGTCATCAGTGGATTCCAGCGACGCGTATGGTGTCCAAAGTGAACGCCGGCTTCCATTAATTGTTTCATTGTAAATGTTGGCAATGCCATAGTATAATCCTTTGTTTTCTGTTATTATCCTCGCCATTGGGGAAATAATAAAACCGATATTTTCGGACAGAAATCTTCCCAATGGTTGTGTTCTTCGCGCAACGCGCGTGGTCGCATAATAAAATATTATCTGGAAAAAATCAAGAAAAATTAAGAAAGCAACAACAACATATTATGTATTGACAAATATTATATTTTGTACTAGATTGTTGTGTATGAGAATGGCAACAAAAATATTTTCTGTGTTCTTAATTGGGGCATGTGTTTGTACCCAGTATGCGTTTGCTGAAAACTGCGCCAACGCGACTTTTCGTGAAGCAAATCCCGAACAATGCAAAAAATTTGATTTTTTCGGTACAAAATCACTGGCAATTGGCGGTGGATTATTGGCTGTTGGCGGACTTGCAACAGGAATCGCATTTTCTGGTGGTGGCAACAGTCATTCCAGCGCACCCGCGCCCGCAATGCCGACAATACGTACATATTATATTGGGACAGACATTGATTCTGCGACATTGGCATCAATTCAATCAATGGGTGTTTATGCAAGAAATATCAATCAATACAATGATATACATTTGGCTTATTCTTTGGCACGCGGATATACAGGAAAAGATTCCGTAATTTCTGTACTGGATGCAGGCGATAATTCTTGGCATGGGAACACTGTCGCAAATATTGCGCGCGGTCCAATTGCGCCAGATGCCACAGTAAACACTTATCAAATATTTACAACCGTGTCGCAAATTAAACCTTATGATGAAGTTGCGAATATTATTTCGTCTGCATCTGATACAAACATTTTTAATAGCAGTTGGAATATATCAAATATTACTGCAAACAATATTGCCACGCGCGCCCAGATTGAAAATTTAACCAGTTCAGAATTTATATTATCCATTGAAACAGCCGCCGCACAACATGATGCAATTTTTGTTTTTGCCGCCGGCAACCAAGGACAATCGCAAAGTGGTGCAATATCCGCCCTGCCCCGCGTTGTACCAGAAACAATGGGACATTTTGTTAATGTGGTTGCATATGACAGTGAAACGCAATCCTTGGCAGATTTTTCTAATGCATGCGGAATTACACGCGATTGGTGTATAACCGCCCCAGGGTCAGACATTCGCGTTGGCGCAATACCCGCAAACGGCACCAGTTTTGCCGCCCCAATTGTATCTGCGGCCATTTCTGTAATACGCGAAGCGTTTCCGTATCTGGCATCATCAGAAATTACAGAAATTTTATTTACAACTGCGCGTGATTTGGGCGAAAGCGGGGTTGACGATATATATGGGCACGGTATGCTGGATTTAGAGGCCGCCACACGCCCAATCGGCGCGCCAACTGTTATGATATCTGAAAATGTATCTGTGCCACTGCGTGTCGCACATATTCCCGCCACCATGGCGCATAGCATTAAACAGACAGGTGTACAACTGGCATATTTTGACGAATTTGGTCGCGCATTTAACACCAATTTAGATGAACACATTAAAACTTTTAATCCAGGACGCGGATTTATTGCGCTGCGCGAACAAGGCAATCACAGTGCCACATTCGGCAACCTGGAAATTGGTTTTAATCACGGCGACTTTTTAACTGCACATGGTTTTATAAGCACCACAGGTGAAAACACTGTTTTTTATACTGCTATAAACAATTCTGTTGATATTGCCGACACACAAATTTTTAGTCGCGCACAAATCGGTGTGGCACATCCAAATACGGGACCTGATTCCATTATTTCCGCGTTTTCTAATATATATACCAGTACATTGACACTGGGGGTAACACGTGGCGATTGGAAAATTGCAATATCTGCCCCAGATACAATACTGGGTGGTAATATGTATATTCGCACTGCAACCGCACGCGCCGCATCTGGTGAAATATTATTTACAGACTATACAATTCCAATGGAAACAAAACCAGCACTGGAATATTCTGTTGGCTATAAATTTTTAACAACCGCATTCGTTGACAACCCATATGGGACGGATGAATTTTATATAATGGCAAAATCACATTTGACTTTCTGATTACACCCCAGATTTTTTTCATAAATCGCATAATAAAAAACTTGCTTTTTGCGTATGCTAATTTAATATATGCGTGTGAAGGGAAAGATTATGAAAAAATTCTGGAAATTGACTGGGGCAATTGTATGTGTTATTGCCGTATTGTTGGGTATTGGTCTGTGGGTATTTACGGGAAAATCTGAACCACAACCAACATTTACATTAAATGTAACCGCACCAGATATCCCGCATTTCATAAATGATGCAACTGCTTTTATCGCATCAGACGGTCTGCCTGATATAAACAATAATCGCGAAGTTTACGGCGATGGTACATTGGTCGTAAATTATGATTGGATTGATGGGCCATATTCTGGGGCATTTCGCGAAAATTTGACAGAATCTGATATTGCAAAAAATGTAAAAATCACCCCTTTTATTGCGGGCCGCTGGGTCAAGACAGGACCATCAACATTGGTATTTACACCGCGCGACATGTGGCCGGCAGATACTAAATTCAAGATTAAAATATCGTCCAAATTAACAAACGACGATATCAAGATTAAATCATATCGCGCAAAATTTGCCAGTGCACCTGTATCGGCGACACTGGACAGTTTTGCAATTTACCCTGCGCCTAAATTATCTGGACACGTGGTTGCTGTTGCGATTGTTTCATTTAATTGGCCCGTTGATACAAATACGGTTGCAAATAATACCAGTTTGCGTATTGATGGGCGCGATGTAAAATTCACTGTTGCATTTGATAAATTTCAACGCACCGCGATTATAAAATCTGCACCGGTCGCAATTAATGGCAGTGCACGCAACATTAAATTAAAAATAAAGCCATTGAATGTTATCAATGGTACAGCAAAAACACAAACCGTTACAGCCACAACAACCATTGAATCTGCTGATAATTTTTTCAAGGCAACTGGGTTAAACGCAACTGTGGCCCAAGATGCGCGTGGCGATTTGCAACAAATGATTTTACTGGATATGACATCTGCGGCATCGCGTGATACAAACTGGTATCAATTTGTTGAAGCCTATTTGTTGCCAGAATTCGCAGATTCTGAATCAGAAACAGAACCACATGAATGGAAAACAGACGAGGTAAATGATGCAATTATTGCAAAATCTGAACGAATTGCCATTCGTCCTATGGAATTTGCGACACCAAATGGCGTTCATCAATATGCGTTTGGTTTTACTGTCCCAACAAAAACAGAAAGATATATGTTTATATCTGTACGCGATGGGGTTACATCTGCGGGTGGTTTTGTTATGCAAAATGGTCTGTCGCGTGTTTTACCTGTGCCGTACCCCCCACGCGAAGTAAAAATCGCAGGAACAGGTGCATTGTTATCAATGGGCGGCGACAGAATGCTGGGGATAACTGCGCGTGGTGGTGTTGATACGGCTTATGTAAATTTATCCAAGATTAATTCGTCAGAAATAAATCATCTGATTTCCCAGACATATAATTTATTCGGCGAAAATATAAACTTTCGCGAATGGTCATTCGGCACATACGATATGGCAACAGTATTCCAAAAGAAAATTACATTTGCAGATTCTGGGATTTTACGCACAAACTATGCATCTGTAAATATGGGTGATTATCTGGATCGCGATGCACGGGACAAAACCGGTTTATTCATTGTCCAGGTTGGTGAATCTGAAAACGCGGCAGAATATGGCGACAGACGTTTAATTGTTTTGACTGATTTAGGAATAATCAGGAAACAAAATCTGGATGGTTCGTCTGCACTGTTTGTGTCGCAATTATCTGACGGCGCACCAGCGGGTGATATTGAAATATCTGTAATTGGACGCAACGGTCGCGCGGTATGGGCGGGTCGTACAGATGAAAACGGATATGCAGATATTCCAAAATTAGATTGGTCTGAATATAAAAATGAAAAAGAACCTATTGCGATTATTGCGCGTCGCGATGATGATGTATCTTTTATTCCATACAGTTTATATTCCACACATGTAGAATATTCTAAATTTGACATTGATGGTGCTTATGACGCAAACGCACTGCCACTGAACGCGTATGTGTTTTCAGACCGTGGAATATATCGCCCGGGTGAAAGCGCAACAATTGGCGTGATTGTAAAAAACAAAACTTTTGCATCCACGGCGGGCGTGCCTGTTAAACTGGAAATAACGGATTCGCGTGAACGCGTTGTGTTTGACAAGACTGTATCATTGACATCTGACGGATTATTTGATGCGACATATCAAGTACCTGATTCTGCGGTAATTGGCGACTATATGATTCGCGTATATTCTGTTGGCAGCAAGAACAAAGTACACGACTGTTTGGGTACTGCAACAATTCGCATAGAAGAATTTACACCTGATACAATGAAAATTCACACAAATATTACAGGCGCATCAGAGAATGGATGGATTGCGCCACACAATCTGAATGCGACCGTATCATTACATAATTTGTTCGGTACACCGGCGGCATCGCGTCGCGTAACCGCCCATGCCGTATTGCGCCCTATTGATTTTACATTTAATCAATATCCAGATTATACATTTACCCAAAATGTATTGAATGGTTCTGGGTTGGCGCAAAATAGTGCTATACGTGCCCAAACGGTCAGTGTTGATTTACCAGATGCAACAACAGATGAAAACGGAAACGCAATTTTACCAATAATATTTAACAGCGTCCCCAGTGATGGTACATATTCTTTATCATTAACCGTTAATGGTTTTGAGGGGGCATCCGGCAAGAGTGTCCAAACCACCGTAACCACACGCGTATCAAATGCACAATATTTAATCGGGTATCACACAGATTCAGATTTATCATATATTAACCGCGAAACAAAACACAGTGTTCACTTTATTGCATTGGATGCAAACGCAAATCCAACTGTGGCAAAAAATATAAAAATCAGATTGATTTTACGCGAAAACGTAACCAGTTTAATAAAAGACGCAAATGATTATTATAAATACAACACAATTACGCGTGATAAAACAATATATGAACGGAAATTCAATATTCCAAAAGCCGGTGCAAATCTGACATTGAACACCAATAACGGCGGAACATATTTTCTGCAAATGATTGATGAAAACGGTCGCACTTTGGCAAATGTTGAATACTTTGTTGCAACAGATAAAAATACCGCAATGAACACAGATAAAAACGCTGAATTGAAATTAAAACTGGATTCTGCAGAATACAAACCTGGTTCAGATATAACAATGAACATAACCGCGCCATATACTGGCACAGGTCTGATTACGATTGAACGCGAACGCGTTTACGCATATAAATGGTTCCAGACAGATTCAACAACATCTGTACAAACAATTAAATTGCCAGAAAATTTTGAGGGGAACGGTTATATCAATGTGTCTTTTGTTCGGGATATCAACAGTCGTGATATATTTACCACGCCGTTTGCCTATGCGGTTGCACCATTTCGCGCAGACACATCTGCACGCAAGATAGATGTGCAATTACATACACCCGAAGTTGTTCGCGATAACAAATTAAAAATAGAATACGAAACAAATCGCGATGCGCGCATTATGATATTCGCGGTTAATTCTGGAATATTGCAAGTGGCAAAATACGCGACACCCAACCCATTTGCACACTTTTTCAAGAAATCTGCATTACAGGTTGAAACATTCCAGATATTGTCTTTGTTGTTACCAGAATACAAGGTGTTAAGTGAATTTGCAAAAACAGGTGGTGGCGATTGGGTTGAAGCAGCCGAACTGGCCGTGCCATTAACTAACCCTTTTGGTCGGAAAACAAATCGCCCTGTGGTATTTTATTCGGGAATTTTGGACACAACCGCAAACACAACTAATTCTGTTGAATTTGATATCCCAGAATATTTTAATGGCGCGGTTCGTGTGTTTGCCGTTGCGGTAAGTGATTCTGCCATTGGCGCAAATGAATCCAATGTCAAAATACAAAGTCCTGTGATAATATCAACAACAACACCTGCGGTTGTCGCCCCAAATGATGAATTTGATATTAACGCTGTTATTTCTAATATGACTGAAAACAGCGGTGAAAATGCCACTGCGAACATTAATGCAACCGTATCAAACAATCTTAAAATCATCGGTAATGCTGCACAGACAATCACTGTTCCAGAAAACACAGATGCGTTGTGGAAATTTACCGTAACCGCCGGCGATGTTTTAGGTGATGCATCAATCGCCGTTGATGCCGGAATTATTTCACCTGATGGTCGTATGATGTCGCGCCGAACGATACCTGGAAATATAACAATTCGTCCGACAACACCAATTCAGTCCAGCATTACATCAGGCACAATAAATTCTATATCGCAAACTGTGAAAAGGATCCATATTGATATGTACCCAGAATTTGCAAAACGTTATATTTATATATCACGTGGAAATTCCGCATTCATGCGCCCGATTGCAAAGTATCTGGCAGAATATGAATATACTTGCACAGAACAAATTGCATCACGTGGTTTGGTTTACGCAATTTCCCCAGATAATGCAATAATCGGTACGTCTGGCACAGAATCTGTTACAGAAATTGATAAAATATTGAACGAGTTAAAAAATCGTCAAAACGATGATGGTTCATTTGATTTATATGCGGGCAGTACTGGTTCTGTGGCGCACGCTGAAAACGATTCTGCGCGTGCATATTTAACGGCATATGTTGCGAACTTTTTAACAATCGCACAAACAAACGGATTTAATGTTCCTAAACAAATGTTGTCGCGTGCATTGGAATACTTGCGGACATATGCCGGCAATCGCATCAGCGACACAGACAACGCACGCGCAACAGCATTTGCGATATATGTTGCAACTAAAAATGGGTTTATCACAACTGGATACATAGATTCTTTTGAGGAATATGCCAACAAAAACATCCCTGATTGGTCATCAACTGTTATGGGCGCATATATTGCATCTGCATACAAAATATTAAAGCAAAATGCCAAGGCAGATAATTTAATTGGTAAATATCGTATGTCTGTACGTGATAAATTCATATACAACAATGAATTTGATAATAATATCGCCAATGATGCGATGTACGAATACTTGCGCAAAACGCATTTTGATGGACGTGGTCGCGATACAGAAACGATTATCCAGAACTATATAAATTCTGGCAACTACACATCGTTCACATCGGGTGTTGTTTTAATGGCGTTGGGTGCATCCCCAGATATGGATTCAACAATCGGTGAAATTTCTGTGGTGGCAGATGGTCGCATACTGGATTCAATCAATAACGATAATAATATGTTTGTTGCACAAATTCCGAACGATGCGGCACGTCTGGAAATCAAGTGTGCTGATTGTAATCCAAACACCCAGACATTTTATACGATATGGCAATCTGGGTTTCCTAAATCTGTGTCCGCACATTCAGACGGATTGGAAATTATTCGCGAATACTATAATGATTCTGGGAACAAGATTAAATCTGGCAATGTTGGTGATACGATAACAGTGAAATTATTCCTGCGGGCACGTGGACGCACAGATTATGTTCCGAATGTTGTTATTACTGACCTGTTACCTGGGGGATTTATCCCGGGAAATATTTCTGGTGAATTTGACTTTGCGGAAACACGTGAAGATCGTGTATTGGTTTACACAAACGCCACACGCGAAACACAAACCATAACATATACTGCACAACTGGGGACGGCGGGGCGGTTTAGCACCCCTGCGGTTACTGCGACAGCAATGAACAATCCACAAATCAGTGCAATCGGACGCGTGGGTGATACTTTTACAGTTATGAATGCAACCCAAGACTAAGATTTTTACCAAAATCAGAAACTTCTATCGGCATCATCGGATTTTGTGTCTGGTGTTGGGTGCAATTATAATTATTTATATTTTTATCAGATTGTTTTTTACGCCACCACTGTTATCAAATACTCATTTCTCACGCGCGTATTATGACCGTGATGGAAAACTGTTGCGATTGACAATCAGCGCAGACGAAAAATATCGCACATTTACACCACTGGATGAAATCAGTCCCGCCTTGGTGCGCGCAACAATTTTATATGAAGATAAATATTTTTACTATCATCCTGGTATAAACCCGATTGCAATCGCACGCGCGGCATCTGCGTTGTTTCGTGGCGCGCCCCACCCTGCTGGCGCATCTACAATCACTATGCAGGTTGCACGATTAAAGTATAACTTGGACACTAAAAGCATCACCGGAAAATTGGAGCAAATTGCACTGGCAATTTATCTGGAAATGTTTTACAGCAAATCAGAAATCATAACCGCATACTTAAATCTGGCACCATATGGCGGAAACATAGAAGGCATTGGTGCGGCATCGCTGATATATTTTCATAAATCGCCACGCGACCTGACAACGATACAGGCGATAACCCTGTCAACTATTCCGCAAAATCCTGTGCGGCGCGGTCTGAACACAGAATCTGGGTTGCAATACATTATGAATATGCGCCGCGACCTGGTGCGGCGGTGGATTGATGCAAATCCAGATGATAAAAACATCGCGACTTTGGCAGATATGGATTTAGCACGTTTCGGTGTACGCGATTTACCGTTTCTGGCGCCACATTTTATTGACCGCGAAATGTCGCGCACTAATTATTGGCGCAGTATCGGTGCGCGCGAATCATATATCACAACAACACTTGATTCAGATTTACAGACAAAGATGACGCGGCGCCTGCGGTCTGAAATTGCACGCCGGCGTGATATTGGCATACAAAATGCGGCGGCGATACTAGTGAACTATAAGACAATGGAAGTGTTATCTTATATTGGTTCTGCTGATTATTTTAATAAAGAAATTTATGGCGAAAACGATGGTTGTGCGGCACGGCGCAGTCCGGGTTCAACACTGAAACCACTGATATATGCCTATGCCGCAGATATGGGGCTGATTCATGGTATGACATTGATGAAAGATGCAAAAATAAACTTTGGCGTGTATGCGCCTGAAAATTCAGACAATGAATTTTACGGTCCGGTATTGGCGCGCGATGCACTGACACATTCACGCAACATTCCGGCGATAAATCTGGTGCGACAAATTGGCGTTGGAAATTTTCACAAATTATTATCAGATATGGGGGTGGCGAATCTAAAATCGCCATCCCATTATGGCATTTCAATCGCCCTGGGCGGGGCCGAGGTTTCAATGCGCGAACTGGCGGCCATTTATGCAACAATCGCAAATATGGGGGAATATAAAAACCTGCGAACGCATATATCAGACCCAAATGTTCCCGGCACCCAACAATTATCACCCGAAGCATTTTTCTTGACCCTGGATATGTTGTCGCATCAATCCAGCCCGAATAAAAATGTTATGTTCGCCGCTAACAAAAAAACACCAATTAAACATTATTGGAAGACCGGCACATCATCTTCATATCGCGATGCATGGACAGCGGGGATTTTTGGCGATTATGTTTTAATTGTATGGGTTGGAAATTTTGATGGCCACCCAAATAACGCGTTCAGTGGCGCGCGCGCCGCGGCACCAATCTATTTTGCACTGGCAGACAGTGTTGTTGATTATTTTGCCGCGCGTGGCACGCCGGTGCGCGATAATAATTTCTTGTGCGATGATATGAATATCGCGACCGTTGAAATGTGCGATGGTGTGGGCGGTATTGCCGGTCCATATTGTCCGAAAACCGTTCCTGGATATTTTATTCCAGGCAAATCGCCAATTGATATGTCGCCCGTTTATCGCGCGGTAAAGATAGATAAAAAGTCGGGGCTGCGTGCATGCGGAAACAATTCCGATAACACAATCACACGCGTTTATGAGTTTTGGGATGCAGAATATCTGGATATGTTCGCGCGCGCAGGCGTACGGCGCAACACACCACCGAATTTTGTCCCCGGATGCGATTTAGATACAATCGCGACCGAAAAAATGCCGCCAGTTATCGTGTCCCCAATTCCCGACACCAAGACGGTTATATTAGATAATTCAGATTCCGCAGAAATTGTTTTTCGCGCATTAACAGAAAATCCGGACGGAAAAATATTCTGGTTCTTGGACGATGAAATGATTGGCACAACAAATTCAGGCAACGCAATAACACACCGCGTAAAAATGGGCGCGCACACATTGCGTACGATTGATGAATCTGGCACAGGCACCACAACCCAATTCACAGTGGTAAAATAAAAAATCGGCGGTTGCCGATTTTTTATTCATCTGTACTATCTGGTAATGTTATCAGACCGAATTTTGTTATGTAATTAAACGATACGCCAATTATAAAATTACTGGCGTAATGGTCTGCGGCGCGCGCACGCGCACGGCGATATTGTGCGTATGGTCCCATTGTAAAATCGCCCCATAAATTAGTATCCATACGAACAACCGCACTGAAATCGCGCTCTAAATCTGTTGGAACATATTCTGAATAATCCAGATATTCACGATAATATCCATTTGTCCCCAGTTTTACACCATCACGAATATCGTATTCCACGCGCCACCCCAATTCTGCCGCCAGTTTGCTGACCTGGTGATGACCGTATGTAAAGTCATATTCATATACGCCAGACAAATACAGACTTTTTATAATCGCATGATCAAACATTGCAATACCTGCATTTGTGCGGAATATTTTTTGCAATGGTGCAGGATCGTTCGCCTTGAATTCTGTTTCGTATGCCGCGCGTACCATTGGGCCTAGCTTGAAACTATCATAATCCCACATTGCGTACGATAAATCAGATGTGAACAAAATCTTGTCCGCATTTTCATTTACAGTCTTGGGTTCGTCATACGGTTTTAATGTTGTGCGACCGTATTCCATAAACAAACTGTTGTCCCAACTAAGCCTGTCCCAATCATATTCCAATGCAGTATCAAATACCCCCTTGATAAATTCTTGATTATCTGCGGTAAATGCCTGAATCGGCGAATCGGTATATTCCACAGAATGACGAACAGTTGTCTTGGATAAATCCAGACCAATTCGCCGTATGTTCAAGTATAATTCTTCGCCCGCGTCTGCTGCGAATGATGCGCACGGAATAAACGCCGCCAATGCAAAAACAAATAATTTTTTCATGATACCTTTCCTTTTTATTTTATGAAATTTTTACCGCCAAATTTGCAAGATGCCACCATGATTTGCATATTGCCAACCATGCGACACAATCGCCGAAACAAATTTATTCAGCGCATTTGTTGGTATATCAACAGTAATATTTCCTGCCGACATATATCGTGTATCCATATCAATACCATTATCACGCGACATACGAATCAGTTCTGCCCAATCTGATAAACCATATCGTAATGTTATATATGCAACTGTGCGATTCGCCGCAACCGCCCCGCCCGATATATTTATCCAGTTCTGAATATTATGCGAATTTAGCCACGCGCGTGTGGCATTGACATCCAATGTCATTGTTATATTTGCAGCATATGTTGTATCAGAAAAACGTTCACCATCAATACTGGATGCAGAAATCAAATTTGCCAGTTCTGAATTAGTCGCATTTTGCACCGCCACAGATACAGATGCAGAATCTGCGACACCACTTAATGCCATCGGTATGATTTGACGCCGCGCATCATTAAATGCCATTTCCTTGGCCGCGGCAGCTGTATCGCCGGTAACATTAACAGTTGCCGTTCCTGACAATTCTGCACCAAATGCGCGACAAGTGCACGCCATAACAAACACAATAAACAAACTTTTTAATATACGCATATTTTTTACTTTTAATTTTTAGAACTTGGTATTCAGTCCAACACGAATGCCCATTGATTTATAGAACGAATTAACCTCGTTACCGGTATTGCATACCCAACCTGGGCAATCAGATCTTATTTGCGCAATGTCTGCCGCGATTGCATCTGTCGCCAACATTTGTTCTTCGCTGACCCCCAGTGCCTGATATGCAACCAGCAATGCATTATACCGCGTTTCATAATAATTTGCATTCAGGTATGTATTCGCATCTGCGCCACTGATTTTATAATAATCATATGTAAAACCAACTGACAATGACACCGAATCGGTTAATGCAGTCATATAATTTGCACCCAATCCCAAATGCAGTCCAGAAAACATATCTGCCTTATCCTCTACACTTTTTGGATGTTGCCAGTCAACACGATACGGTTGGTCACCGGTGGATGTATAACCAGGTAATCCCAATTCTATGCGTGCATTAACATTATTGTTCTGGTTAATATCATACACCGCATCCAGCGCAACATACGGTCCCGACCATTCTACTTCGTATGAATGGCTGGTGCTGGGTTGCTGGTAATAATATGTATCCATCATATTAATATATGTCGCACCCACAGGTATTTTTATCCCAGATATATCAACATAGCCATCGCCATTTTCGTCTGCATTTTCGCGCCCACCCAGTATTTGCGATGTCGCGATAATATTCCCGTTTCCATCAGATGCAAAGAATAACATTCCACCATCGCATTGAATTTCATCACTGCCTTCGGGTGAAATACATGTATTCCCAGAATTAGACGTTGTTATTGCCAAACCATAGTTTTCTTTGGTATCCAATTTATATTTCAAGTAACGATATCCAACCGATGGTGTAATCCGCAAATTCCCCATCTTAAATGCGTTTGTCAAACCCAATCCGGCATTGAATCCCATCATACTGCCACCACTGCTGGAACCAGTGGAAATCGCATGACCAATAACATCAACCGTAATCGCTTGCCCCAGGGAATTGTTCCCCTCAAACACGCCATACGCGTAACCACCGTTGGTCATATCATCGTCAATCATATAAGATTTACCGAATTGCATACCATATCTGAACCCGGCATCAATTTGGACGGGTGTGCTGCTGCCAAAAATATACTTGGCATTGGCATCAAACACGTTCCAATGAATATTATCATAGTGCAGAATTGAACCCGCCTGTTTCATATCAAATTGCCATTCGGCGATTTCATGCGATAACGATGCCCCAAAAGTTAATCCCTGATGAATTTGCGGTGTATATGTTGTCGTTGGACAATTTGTTTGTGGCGCCGCCAGAGTAATTACTTGGTCCGTGGACACCGAACCCGCCGGCGCACCATATCCGCGACGATATGTTGTACCCTGGGTATAGATTGTACCCTGGTTCGTGGTATAATTTTTTTCTGTATATCTGTTTCTTTCTTGGGGTGATTTATAACTGCCTGTATAGTATGTTCCTGCGGCATTTGCGACGATTGGTGCCAACACCAGCATTGAACAACCCAGTAAACACTTTGACGATACCATTTACTTTTTCTCCGTTATTATCATAATAATAACACAAAAAGATTGAAAAAAAAAGTATGTTGTTGTAAGAATTATGAAATTAAGTTTTGCGGCCATGGCGAAACTGGTAGACGCGCAGCACTAAGGATGCTGTGGTTAACACCTTGGGGGTTCAAGTCCCCCTGGCCGCACCACATTCACTATTCATTAAAAATGCCCCATGGGACGATTTTTCTGCTTGCCCGCGATTTAATAATTTTGCTAGAATTTTTATCACAGGGATGAAAGGGATTAAGGTTCTTTTCGCGTTTATCGCGTGCGTATATGCATTTGCCATTGGCGATGCGGGTGTTTCTTATGCTGCAACGCGTCGCGGGACAAATTCCACAACCCAGACCACGCGTGCAAATATTGCCCGCACGACAACCGCAAATGCAAATCGCAATGCAACATCGCGCAATACTGCAAATGTTCAATCACGCAGTGTAAATGGCGTAAAATCACGCACCGCAACAAATAAAACATCCCGCACAATCGGCGTACGCAACACAACACCGGCGCGCACCGCCACGGGACGTAATGTGGTTGCACGTGTTGCGGCACCAACGCCCACCCGCGAAAGTGTTATGGGTGCAAATTTTTCCAAATGTCGCGATGTTTATTATTCTTGTATGGATGAATTTTGCGCGAATAAAAACAGCCAGTTAAAACGTTGCGCATGTTCTGCGCGCGCGACAGAATTTGACAGCACGAAAAAAAGACTTGAAAAAGTAGAAGACAAAATGCTGTCTTTTAACCAGCGGTTATTGGCGGTAAATATGGACGCAGGCGATGTTGTCGCGATGCAAAATTCCACTGCTGGCGAAGATGCTTATAATTCAACCAAGGATAAAACCGCATCTAAAAAGCAACTGGATGCGATTGCGAAACGTCTGAATACTAATTTTGACACCAGTAATTTTAACAATGGCATTGGAATGTCGGCACTGACATGGTCGCTGAACGAGGATGCCGCATTTGATAACGTTGATTCTTTGGCTGGCGCGGCAACAACCGCGAAAAGTGGTACTGCACTGTATGCGGCGGCAATTCCGGTATGTCGTGAAATGGCACTGGAAATATGCACCGAAGACGAATTGTCTATTGCCCAAAACGGCTATCAAATGGTTATTGAACAAGATTGCAACACCGTGCAAAAGGCATATCAAACCCAGGCAGATACCGCGCGTCAAAAAGTGTTTGAGAGTGGCGCCCTGTTGGATATGTCGCGTCTGGATTCGTATCAGACCAAAAATTCAGATGATATATTAACATGTAAAAATAAAATGCTGGAAATGATGCATAATTCAACCGTTTGTGGTGAAAATCTGGGGAAATGCTTGGATGTATCTGGACAATATATTGACCCATCCACAGGTGCTGCATTTTTAAGTGTGAATTTAGTAAACCTGGACAACCTAATTACGCGTCCAACGGCAAATCAAACCTGGACACGCGCACCCGGGAATCAAGTATTTGTATCATTCTTGGAAACCAAGAAAAAATTCTTGGAACCGGCGACAAAAAATTGCCAAGACATTGCTGATTATGTATGGGATGCGTTCTTGGAAGATGCACTGGCACAAATCAAACTGGCCCAGGGTAAAAAACTGGAAGAAATGCGGCAAAGTTGTACAACATTAACGACACAATGCCTGGCAAATGCGACACAATCAATCCAAGATTTTGATGCGCGTGCACTGTCAACATTTGGTGTTGCGGCAGATTTAACCGTGAACGCGATGTGCAGCAATGTGCGCAATGCGTGTACGGCGTTGTTGAATGATTCCGATGCCGCGGCACAATGGGACACGGGCATGACGCGAATCGCCACAGATAAAACATACGAAACAATAATGCATGCATGCCGTGAAATCGGGCGTGCATGTGTGATTCAGGCATGTACATCTGTATCGGGCAACTTTGGTTTATGCATGGATGCCGAAGAATCTACGAATCGCAAGGCGATTATTGATCGTACGGCATGTTGGGACGAAGTGTATAATTGTGTTGCATCTGCTGGCACACCGACACTGACACACATAATGGATGATTTGGGTAAAACTTATAGCGAAGGTACCAATTTTTATGATGTAACAAATATGCCAAATTATTCATTTTATAATGAATTGTATGGAAATAATATTTCCCATACACAAAATTATGAGTATTTGTTTTCAACGCAAGGCATTATTGTTCAAGATATGGCTTACTACGACGCCAATGATAGTTCTATGAATACTTATACAGAATCGCCTGCGACATATCGCATCGCCGAAAGCATTTGGGGAAATTGCAGTTTCCAGTTCGGAAAAAGACCCACAGGCAACGGAACAAACGATATCATAACGCCAATAAACAACCAATCAACAATATTATCTTGGTTGGCAAATAATACCAGTGAATACAGTTGCACCAGTAACCGCTGTACTGATGGTTATGAATTTATAAACGGCAATTGCAACCCAATGTGTCAAATAACATTTGCACAATCTGGTACATCTTGGATATCAGATATTACCGGTTGCAACTCAACAAACTCTACATGCCAAACCGCAGATTATGATTGTTGCCCCACTGACAGAATGACCCCCAGTGCATCAGCGCCTTTGATGAATTGTTGCAGCACAAACAAAATTGTAACAACAGGTACAACAAGTGTATGCTGTAATAATAACATTGGTACAACAACCATTGATAACAATCTTGTCAGTATATGCGCACCAACAAACAATTCCATGATACAGGTTATCACTGACTTAACCAGTTTGACCGGGTGCAGCGGCACCGCTGATTTAATTTGTTTCGGCACATATTTCTGGGATGCAGATACAGGAACCGCAATTTGTAATGGCTCATATGTATATCGCTGTCGCGCAGACGGAAAAATAACCGCCGCCGTAACCAGTGGTACAACATATACCGGTACATATTATGAACCAAATTATTTCTGTTATGCCGAGGATGCCGTAATTACCAATGGCGATTGCCAATTGGGCTATATATTACACCAATAATAATATATCACAAAAAAAAACTTGACATTTTGTATTTTTTGTATTATATTACCATATGTCAAGTAATAATAACAACCAAACAACCTATATAACAAAAGGGAGTGAAATATGAAAAAGACATTAAAATACGACCTGAAAAATACTTTCAAGGCATTTTTGGCGGGTACACTGTTGTTCGGCGCAACCGCAGCATCATGCGAACGTCAACCAATTAAACCAGACCCACAACCAGAACCACAAAAACGTAATGTTACAATTAAATTGAATGGCGCAGATAGTTTTGGTGGTGTTTCGCAGGCATTACAACCAGACGTATTAACACCATATAGTGAAGATAATTCTGTTGATACAATATTTATTGAACCATATGGCGACTGGTCTTGGATTCGTGGACCAAATCAGGGTTATATTGTCGCCAGACTAAAACTTGTTCGTTCTAATTATCCAAAAACATGGGGACGTGGCGATTTTAATTTCTATCCGGGCGATTTGTCCGCTGCCGCCAGTTTGTGGTTTGTTGACAATGGTTGGACAATTAATAAACACCTGCAAAATCA
>CAMOFE010000020.1 GCA_946613195.1 uncultured Alphaproteobacteria bacterium | reverse complement strand
CATACGGATTAACAGTCCGTTGTTCTACCGACTGAACTATGCCCGAATAACGCGAGTTATAATAACTCTAAAATCCGCAGAAGTCAAGGACTTTATGAAGATTTTATAAATAAAACTTGTGTGCCCCGAAAATCTGCTATTTCGGGTAAAAAATAAGCCCGTGTAAACCACGTGTAAAATGCAAATTTTTATACCAAATAACAACGGAAAGTTTTAGGAATTTTACTAAAAATTCTACTTATAGGAGTTTTTTACTTCATGTAACTCTAAAAATACCAGCAGAACAATTGGGCCTATTTATACGACAGAAAAAATATCTGATGCAAAGACAAAAATATCGTTAATTGAGGGCAGGTATATCCCCACTTTTTTTCTGATAAAGGGGATTTTTGTTATCAATTTTTATTTTTCTAATCTATTTTTGTATGGTACCACTTTTATGAAATTGTCATGATCAATCATCCATTGCATCGGTTCCATCTTAGCACTCAATATCTGGTTTATATCCATTTAATTCAAAGTTTTCAACAAACATATCGCGATACACGCAACCGACATTGAATGTCATGTGGCTGTGAGGCAACAAAATATATGCATTCATACGACTCTTCTGGGAACAAGGCCTCATGATTCAGCAAAACGTTAATAACATTCTGAACTTTCTGTTTATCTATCATAATGCCTTTATTATACCATAAAATATACAAAATCGCAAAAAACATGGTATAATTAAGGGAAAAGGATATAAAAATGAAATCATCGCCGTTTGATTTAGATTTTTCCAAAGAATATCAAGCGTTGAGAAAATCGAAAAAGGAAATTCAACGACAGATAGATCCATTAGTGGCTGATGCCAAAGCCAATTTACAGCAAATAAATGCGCTGGTTGCTAAACGTAAGGTATATGACGATGCGATAATCAAATTGCTGCAAACAGAAACCGGAAAGTATTGCGAACAATACGCCAAAAAGATATTTGATATGTCTTTGGATATAATCGGAAGAGTTCTGCCGGATGCAGCAATGAATTTCGATAAATTATCAATCAAAGAAAAATTAGATTTTGGTCAGATATTTATAAATCACGTTGCTAAGCGATTTGGAATAGCACCAAACAAATTGGAATTCAAAGATGATATGCCAGATGTCAAAGATGCTGAATACGAGTTCGCGACAGGAAATATCTACATAAATAAAAAGCAAAGTATCGGCTTGCAGTATTTTATAGGGATGGTTTTACATGAATTCACCCATTATCTGTATGATAAGCACCGCGAACATAGTCCTGTCGGTGAGCAAAAGGCATGGGCAGTGATGGAAAATTTTGTTTCTGATTCACCAAGCGGAATCCAGAACGAAGCAGACTTAGAGGCCTATAAACAAAGACCTTTTGAGATGCCGGCATATTATGTCCAGGATTATTTTGATAAACATAAATTTGCAGAACGGTTGTTTATGCGGATTGCTGCAAATCATGGTAAAGAGTATGTATAAAAGGTGTCAAAATGCACTTAAAATGGCAACAAAAAGATTTTAATGAAGACATTGAATTTATCTTGTTCCATCAGAAAGATGGAACACCAGAATGGTGGCGTAAACAGTTATTCAATGCCTATCCAGAATTGAATTATAAATACACGAAATCTGTATCTGAACCCGAAAGATTTGATTATATTACCAGTCAAATGAAGTTCATGGCAGAGAAAAGACAGCCGATTATAGAAAATTCAATTAAAATGTTCCAAGAAAACTGGAATGCGCTGGTGGCAAAGAAACTAAATGCGGCATACAGCCAGGCCTTTGATAATGATTGTGGCGATATATTGAACGACATGACCGCCAATGTTGGATTAAACCCAATTTGTCCACGTGATATAGGACACCACAGCTTTGATGTTTACCATTACTTTGAAACAAAATGGGCTATATCAACAGCATTACATGAAATAACACATTTTGCATGGTTCTATTTTTGGCAAAAACATTTCAGAGATAATCCGCAAGATTATGATTCACCACACTTAAAATGGTTGCTGTCTGAAATCGTTGTGGAAACAATTATCAGAAATTCGGACATTGACGACTTGTCAGAACAGCCAAATTACATCGCTTATTCATATCTTTACGATATGACAATAAATGACGAACTGATATTTGATACTATGAAAAGGATGTATCTGGAACGTAAAGATATATACGATTTCATGGAAATAGCATATACATGGATTCAAGATAACGAACCCGAACTGCGTGCCAAAATAGCCGAGGCAGAAAAATAAAAGGATTAAAAATGCAGATAGAATTAAAACCATTGCAATTGTCGGATGCTGAAAAATTATATGATTTTTTCCAAAAACTGCCCGCATCAGAAAATGGCAAAAACAATCGGGCGCATGGGTTATCTCGGAAAGAGTTTTCTGCATGGGTACAAACAGAAATTGATGCATCAAACGGTAAAAACCTGCGTGAAGGTTATGTCCCGGGAACAACTTTCGTAATGTATGTTGATGGCACGCCTGTCGGGGTCAGTAATTTAAGACATTATCTGAACGAGAATTTAGAAAAAGACGGTGGTCATATCGGTACGCATATCTTGCCAGAATATCGTGGACGCGGATACGGCAATATCATAAAACAGGAAACAATGAAAAAAGCCAAAGAAATGGGTATAAAACGTGTGTTGATATTCAATCACGATGATAATGTTCCTGCGTGGCGTACATCTGAAAAACTGGGTGGCAAACTGGATTCAATAAATGAAATAAATGGCGTAAAAATACGAAAATATGTGATAGACACATCCAGAATATAATAAACCGCCCAAAGGTTGAACCTTTGGGTGTGTTTTATCTGATGATTATATGCTTAAACCATTGTTCTTGGAAAGCTGTTTTTTGCTCTATATATTCGTTTGTTGGATTTTGTCCATTTGGCACAACAATTAATTTATCATCATTATCGTTTGTACGATGGATGATTGCGACACATGTGCCTGTAAAACTTGTTAATGGTTTATCCACCCCTAAAACATAAGCATCAAGTTCTTCACCATCACCCGATACTGTGTTCGGAATAAATCCATAGTTGACTTCATATACAAAGCCGTGTTTTGGATGTTTGCTGCCCAGTGGTCGGTCCATTTTGACATTAACTATCTGACCCAAGAAGTTGCGGGAATTAACAGTTTTATTTTGCATTGTATTGCCTTTGTGTTGGTCTTGTAAATAATTGTAAAATGCGCAAGTGTAAATGTCAAAAATATCTTGTGCCAGCAATATATTGATTTTTATATACCGTTGTTATACATATTCCATTCGTTTTGTCTGCGGTTTATTAAACCATTTGATATTTTGCCTTGGGAACGATTCCATGTTTTCCATGCAGATTCTAAATTGGGGTATGTTGAACTGCGAAATTTCGGATTGTTAATATATTTCACAACTGTGGAATTGGCAAAATTTGTTGTGCCAATATTATATGCCAAAGAAATCAGTGCATCAAATTGATTCTGTGTTAATGGAACGCGTATATTATTTCTTACAGCGCGTTCTGCTGTTGCAATGTCGGCGCGTAATAATTCGGTTGCTTTGGATTCAGAAATACCGTTTCTAAAATCTTCACCAGGTTTTATTAAATGCCCATAGCCTATTGTTGCGCCTTTGGGTAACGGGGCGTTTGCACTGATTGGCTTGCCGGTTTTATCGTCGTAAATAATATGTCTGCCGTGCGTATCTAATACTTTGCTTTCTGTATCTTTTAACCAACAGAGTCCCCTGTTACTGATTTTCATATTATCCATTTGTTTCTGTTTTATAAACCCTTGCCAAATATTGTCCATATTAAAACCTCCTTGATCTTAAAATAAAAAAAAGTCCGCACAGTCGGGATGAAATAAAAAAAGACGGCAAATGCCGTCAAATCCAACTTGGTAAATTATATCACAATTTGCATAAAAAATCAATATTCTTTTTCTGCGTCTTGTGCGGTATCTACGAATTTTGCAAAATCTGTTAGTGTTGTATTTGTTGCATTTAATATCTTTGCAATACAATACATAGATATCCAGCGCGGTTGACCGTTGTCATAGAAACGTTTGCTTTTGTTAAATACCGTGGCATCCAGATTACTGTGGCGCGCCAGTGCACAACATGACATACCGTGATTGGCGGCGAAATTATCAATCGCATTCCATAATTGATTGTGCGTCATAATTGTATTCCTTTTGTTTTTTGTATATAATATAAAATATCAAAAATATGTTTATGATGCACATGGTTCTAGTATTACTAGAATCGCGTGTTGATTTTGTGCATATTACAGATGTGTTTTGGTTTTTGTGTATGATTCGTTTCCTGTGTGTTGAAAAATTGTTTTGATTTATATTGTTTTATTACTATCCTGGAATATATAAAAGGAGTCTGTATGAATATTTTAATCACAGGGGCAACAGGGTTTATTGCATCGCATACTATTGTTGAATTGCAAAATGCCGGACACAACATTATCGGCATTGATAATTTATCTAATTCCAGTGCGGACACTGTGGATAAAATTGCGCAAATAACCGGTAAAAAAATAGATTTCTATAAGTGCGATATTCGTGATTATAAAACAATGCATGATATTTTATCTGATAAATCAATTGATTGCTGTATTCATTTTGCAGGATTAAAAGCGGTCGGTGAATCTGTGGCAAAACCGATTGAATACTATGAAAACAATATTGGTGGGACGCTGAATTTATTAAAAGTTCTGACGGAAATTGGGTGCAAAAATATAATATTTTCATCCAGTGCAACTATCTATGGCACACCAAAATTTGTTCCCATAACCGAAGATTGTCCAAAAGGCATTTGCACAAATCCATATGGCTGGTCCAAGTCTATGATAGAACAAATTTTAATAGATGTGCAAAACGCAAGCCCAGAATGGAATGTCGTTATTCTGCGATACTTTAATCCAATTGGTGCACACCCCAGTGGTATTATTGGCGAACAACCAAACGGAATCCCAAATAATTTGATGCCTTATATAACCCAGGTTGCGTGTGGCAAACGTGAAAAACTGTATGTCTATGGCAATGATTACGATACGCCTGATGGTACAGGTGTTCGTGATTATATCCATGTGGTTGATTTGGCGCGTGGACATGTCAAAGCATTAACGGCGATAAACAATAAATGTGGTGTTGAAATATTTAATCTGGGGACGGGACGTGGCTATTCTGTATTGGATGTTATTAAGACTTTCCAAGATGTCAATGGCATTAAAATTCCATATGAAATTGTTGCGCGCCGTGCGGGTGATATCGCACAATGTTTCGCAGACCCAGAAAAAGCATATAAAATATTGGGTTGGCGTGCAGAATTATCATTGCAAGATATGTGCAGGGATTCGTGGCATTACCAATCTTGCGTAGTATAAGGAGGTTTTATTTGTTGAAAACCACACAAATCGTAGGTATAGTTAGGTCTATCTAAAAACAAAAGGATTTATTATGTTATTGAAAGGGAAAAAGATTTTAATTACCGGTGTCGCGAATGATTGGTCAATGGCATGGGCGATTGCACGGCGTTGCGCGGAAAACGGTGCAGAAATTGCGATGCCTTATGCGATGCCTGCACTGGAAAAACGTGTGCGCCCATTGGCGGAAAGTATCGGTGCAAAATTTGTCCAAGAATGCAATGTGCAAAATGATGAACAGATGGATTCATTGTTTGGCGCGATTGAACGCGAATGGGGGCATTTGGATGGTATGCTGCATGCGATTGCGTTTTCAGATAAAAACGAATTAACTGGTCGCTATGCCGATACCAGTCGCGATAATTTCAAGAACACAATGGATATTTCCGTATATTCTTTGGTTGATTTAACCCGGCGCGCATCTAAATTAATGCACGATGGTGGCAGTATTGTAACCCTGACATACTTTGGCGGGGAAAAGTCTGTGCCAAATTATAATGTTATGGGCGTGGCAAAATCTGCCCTGGAAAGCAGCGTTCGTTATCTGGCATCTGACCTGGGACGTGATAAAGTTCGCATTAATGCGATATCGGCGGGTCCAATTATGACATTGGCATCCAGCGGGGTAGGGGGCATGAAGTCCCTGCTGCGCTTGAATGCAGAACAGACACCACTGCGCCGCAATATGACATTGGACGATGTATCGGGTGCGGCACTGTATTTGTTCAGTGATTTATCATCGGCGGTAACTGGTGAAACGCATCATGTGGATTGCGGTTATTCAACAACAGGAATGATGCCGAACGAATTAAAGGATATGTTATTAAAAGCAATGGATGAGGCAAAATAATTATCTGAAAAAAGTGCTTGCTTTTATAATAAATACATTATAATATAAGCAACGCTTTACGGGGTTGTAGCTCAGCTGGTTAGAGCGTCTGCCTGTCACGCAGAAGGTCGAGGGTTCGAGCCCCTTCAATCCCGCCACATTATTCTACCGCCAAATGGCGGTAATTTTTTAGTCGTTGTTATTGACAAAACAAAAATATAGTGTAATATATAGCTATAAAAAAGGATTAATAAATGGCAGATGGTTTCAAGACCAGTTTTTCAGGCAGTTCCCCAGACGACAAAGTGTTTACTTTGTTTGATTTGCACGCTCTGACACGGGCGTATAATTCCAATATTGATGCGTTGCGTGATATAATTATACCGTATGTCGCGACCAGATTAAATGGCCCAGAATTAAAAAGTATGTTAAAAACATATTCGCGTGCAGATATGTTTGGTGTTATGAATAAAATGGTGTCTGGGATGGCACTGATGCGGGCCAGTGGTGCAGATGCAAATGTTGTATCGTTAAGATTGCTGGATAATTACGAAAGATTCTTTTGCGAGATAAAAACAAATTTGGAAAATTTGCGTTATGATTTTGCGTTTACAACAATTATTGCGCTGGATATGTTTCATCGTGATTTGCGTCAATTTATGCACAGCCCGCGCGCAACCAAAGAAAATAAAACACAATTAAAAAAATTGGGTTATATTGTAAATGATGTAAAAATAGATTTGGGTTCGGATTCTGGGTTATTGAATGGTGCGATTAATTTTTCTGATGCCAGTATGATTGCGCACCGAATGCATTCTGGTGAATTGCATATAAATATGTACAGATTGGCATGTGGAATACAGCAGTTAAATGATTTACAGAATGCCGATGTTATGCGCAAAAAGGTTGCAAATCGCAATTCTGAATATAACCGTATGGCCAGATTGAGTGATAAAATGGCAGACGAAGTCGCATTTATGCATACGGAAAATGCGGAACTGCGCAAAAAATTAGCAGACACAGAAAAACGTGCCCAGAAACAAATTGATGATGATGCTTTGTTGGAACAGGTTTTTGGTTGCGCGGACAAAGACAAAGAAATTGCCGAATTAAAACGTCAAATTGATGCGATGACCAAAGAAAATATGAAATTACGCGCAAACCAAAAGTACAAATTATTTGGCAGACAGCATTAAGACATCACAATATGCTTGACAATCGGCATATTATAAAATATAATCTGGCGGCATTTTAAGGATAAATGTACGGCAGTTTCGGTCCCATCGTTCCCGTTCCTTTCCCTCGCGTTGCTCGCCAGGAAAGACAATCGCGGGAATGACACCGGCATAGAAGAGTTGTTAATTACTCTTTTAAGTTTCGGCCCCATCGTCTAGAGGCCCAGGACACCGCCCTTTCAAGGCGAGAACACCAGTTCGAATCTGGTTGGGGCTGCCAAAAATTCAAACCGACCACACAGGTCGGTTTTTTCTTTGTTTTCTAGTGCTTTCAGCAGTTCGTAAGTTGGTGGTTAAAACCTATACCTGTTTCACATATTTACGAACTTTTTTATCTTTTTTCAATCTTTCGTTTTCCGCGGAATTGCCCAATATCAAATCCACCGTCAGATTTAATTACATACTTGTATAATTTATCTATGGCAGACATTTTTTCTTTTGATTTGGCATTAAAGCATCCCTGCAATAAATTTATAAATTTCTTATCTGGCAAATTATCCGCATGATATTTTTTCGCATATTTTGGATCTAACAACATTTTTTGTATTTTGGACATTGGGTATTTGGGCAAACAATTGAAATCACAGTATGCTGTAATCAATCGGCCAATCAAAGCCCAATATACTAAATCTATTGGGTATCCGTCTTGTTTTAACGAAATCATATCATCGTAATTGCACCACAGTCCATATTTTGTGAAATCGTTTGTGTATTTAGAAAATGGTTTGATTTTCTTTTTCAAATCTCGCACTGATTGTTGACGAAGTTTCTTCATAACACCATGTTTATCGTGCAGTATAACACCATATGCAAACATATTCTGGTCAATCAAACTGTGCCGTTCAATACCTGATTGCATATAATCTTGAATTTTATATACAGGGTTTATTGTATATTCCATCAAAAAACCATCAACATAACAATTTGATTTTTCTTGCCACCCCATATCGTTTTTACCAACAATAACAACATCTATATCGGAAAATTTGTTCTGATTTCCAGCAGCATATGACCCACACAACAAAGCACCTTCGAACCAAGGTTCATTGATATATCTTTCCAAAAACTTATTTAACGCTTTTTCCCATTTTTGCATATTTTGTCCTTTCTTTATTCAAAAATCATTATATCACAAAATCTGCATAAATGTTTTTATTTCTTTCCCAAACATCAACAATTCACGCATAAAATCAGCTCGTGAATTGCACAGATGACCCTGCCAAAAACTCAAACCGACCTTTTGGGTCGGTTTTTTCTTTGTTTTCTAATACTTTCACGAGTTCGTAAGTTGGATGTCAAAAACAACTACCATTTCCCACATTTACGAACTTTTAAAAAGAAAAGGTTAGAAATCTAACCTTTTCCTTAGTTCGTATTCATTGTGGGTGTTTATTTTGATGTTTTTGAAACACGGTTATAAACTTCCATAAGTTTTTCAACAGAAGTTAATTTTTCATGTTCTTCCTGTGTCATAATGGCGGCAATTTGGTATTCTTTTGTGCCTTGGTGTGTTGCATCAATCATTTCGTTTAATTCACATTTTCCATTTATTTTGGCACGATTAAAATTATATGCACCATTTGCAGGGTCCAACAATTGCAAACCATTAGACATTTTTACTGCTACAATCTGATGTCCGTTCATATGTTGTTTACCAATATCAGGTGTATAGACACTGACGACAATATAAATATCTTTTATACCTGCTTCTTTTGCATATTTGGCGAACAAATTAGCACGACCGGAACAACCGACCACATATGACGGAATTTTATATTTATCTATTTCGTCAGCAGAAAAAGAAAACATATTTTGATTTGGCTTTATTTGATGTGTTGCATCTCGCAACCACAAATTGCGATAGAAAAATTCGTCATTACTATTTTCTTGTATTTTCATTTGTTTGTAATTTTCTGGAACAATATCAGCAGAAATAAAGAAGTCATCTACTCGTTTTAACACTATATCTAATCGTTCAATAATTTGTTGGTCGGTTAAGTTTTGTTGGTGTTTACCAGACGATATAAGAAAATATCCAAGTATTCCCAAAATTGCAACGATTGCGATTATAATAACTTTTTTCATTTTTTGCCTTTTTTATCGTTCAAGAATAATTATATCACAAATCTTGTAAAAATATTTTTATTTCTTTGCCGAACGCCAACAAATCACACATAGTATTAGTTCGTGAATTACACAGATGGCCCTGCCAAGAATAAAAGAACGACCCGAATAGGTCGTTTTTTATTTTCGTTTAGCGGTTTTTTCTAATTTTTTTAATATGGTTTTTGACACAATATCGTTTGATATGTCGCGTATTCTTTGCTTTGGCGTTGTGTCAAAGAATTGTCTTAATTCCGACCAAGTTGCAACATTTGCATGTGTTCCCCGGCTGACCCAATACACAGATTCTATATAATCAGAATTTGGCGACATATCAATATAAGTACATGCCATATTTTCACAATATTTTGGTGCGTTGCGAAATACACATGCACTGCAATTACCACATGCAAAATCGGTTGGAACCGCAATTAAATTATACTTAAACCAATTTTTTGGGTATTTATATTCTTTTTTTGCCATATTGTTTTAATCTTTGAATATTTTTTCTGGGACGTGCAGATTACATAACCCAACAATAAAGTCAACAATTGTCCACACAGATGTGATAATAATACCAACAAATGTTAAAGTTAAAATTGTCATTGTAATTGCCGTTCCAATTTTTCCCGCATAATATCTGTGTGCGCCGATTATACCCAAAAACCAGCATAAAATTAAATATACCGGTACAGATTTTTTACCCTTGTATAATCCATTAATTGTTTTTGTCAGTGTTGCATTTGGACAACCACATGCTGGACACGCGTGTGCGTTTGACGACATTTTCTTGCCACATTCAGAACAAAATATCATTGCCATTTTTAATCCCTTTGATTTGTTATTAATTATAAATTATCGCAGTGAATAAAATCAAGAAATAATAATTTGACAATCATAAAAATATGTTTTACTAATTTGGATGTGAAGAGATTTTGTTTGTTGTTTTTGTTGTTGTTATCTGTTACCGCGTGCGGGGTTAAATCAGACCTGGCACGCGATGACGGATTCCCACGAAATTATCCGGTATATTAAAAAAAATCGCCCGTTTGGGCGAATTTTTTAATTTGCGCGTGCAAAAATAGACCACAATATCCAGATTAATGCCGCAACACCAATAATTGTATATATTGCCGCCCCCAGAACAGTTGCACCAACCAAATAATAAACCAGGTCAAAGCCGAACAGACCCAATGCACCCCAGTTTAATGCACCCAATGCAACCAATGGTTTGCAGATATAATTAACTAATCCTCTCATTTTATTTTCCCTTTGTTTGTTGTTAAAAACCGATGTCTTGTTTGCAGACCTGTATATTATATCATATTTTTTACTGTTTGTATATCAGGAAAAAAATCATTGTAAAATTTGTTTAATTGCATAGTCTGCCAGAACCAGCCCGAATGTACCTGTAACTGTTATAATTGAACCAAATTCACGACCGCCATTTAATTGTGGGGCGGCAACTTCGGTTGAATAAACAACATTAAAATCAGGTAAATCGTGTTCACGAATTAATTTGCGAATTTTCGCTGCTAATGGGCATACTTTGGTTTTTGATATGCGTGCAATACGTACCTGGGTTGGGTCTGTTTTGCGTGCCGCGCCCATGCTGGATATAAACGGAATATTATTATTTGCACACCATTTATATAACGCAATTTTAGATTGCACACTGTCAATCGCATCAATAACTAAATCTGGAATAATTTGGGGCAGGGCGTTTTCATCAACGAACATATTTATCGCAGTTGTTTTAATATCTGGGTTTATATCATGAATGCGTGCTGTTGCCACATCAACCTTGGGCATACCGACGGTTGATTCCAATGCGAATAATTGACGATTGATATTTGTTGGTTCAATTACATCAGAATCAACAACAATTATGTGTCCGATGCCACTGCGCGCCAGTGCCTCTATCGCGAAAGAACCAACCGCACCACATCCAACGACCATAACTGTTGCGCGATTTAATTTTGCGATATTTTTATCGCCCAGTAATAAACGAATTCTGTGTAATCTGTCCATAGTTTACCCCAACATCTGCATTGTATTGTTGTATAATATTTCTGTCATTTTATCGTTTGGTGTTTTACGAATGTTCGCAATGCATTGTGCCAGGGCTGGTAAAACATCCATTGGCATATCATCTGATTCAATTAATATTCTGTTTTCTGGTGCAACCATAACAGATTTGTGTATGCGCGTTCGCCGCGCATCCAATATCACCGGTGAAAAAGAAAAATACACATCATATTTGCGTGCCAATGATTTTATAATCTCTGGCGTTCCATTAAATGCATGCATAACCATACGTGGTGCATTTGCCCCCAACAGATGTAAAATCTTGTCCCATGCACCAACACAATGAATGTGTGCCGTGCGATTTTGTTTTTTCGCAATTTCCATCTGGCGACAGAAAAATTCAATTTGCATGGGCATATTCGGATAATTCTTGTCCAGCCCGATTTCACCAACCATAAACTTTGGATTCTGGGTCAGTATTGGTTCCATTTGTTTTTCCCAATCTGGCGTTGCCGTATTTATGTGCCATGGGTGTATTCCGATACATGCGTGTGCGTGATTATTGGTGTGCGCGATTGCTTTAATAGTTTCCCAATCAGACATTTTTGCAGAATTGTATATTGCACCAACAACCCCAGTTTTATTATCTGTTGGTGTGTTAATATGACAATGTGCGTTAATGTATTTCTGCATATTTTATATGTTGCAAATTTTATTACGCGTTTGCAAGCAGGATTTAAATACAAAAAAACACCGTCGCAGAACGCGACGGTGTGATACTTATTTTGCAAATGAATAATTCATTTTCAAGTGATCTGGATTATATGTACCGTTAATAATTGCAATAGTATCTTCTACGATAACCAGTTCTTCGTTGGTTGCAATCATCATAACAGGGATACGGCTGTCATCTGTGCTGATAAAGGCTTCGTCAACACCCTTGCGTGCCAATGCGGTTGCATTTTTTCCTGGATCAATTTTAATTCCCAATTCTGCCAATCCATCGCAATATTGTCCGCGCAGGTAATCGTCATTTTCACCAACGCCGGCGGTAAATACGATGCCATCAACATGCCCCAGTTCTGCCATAAACGCACCAATGTATTTTTTTACATTGTGTACTTCCATCTCTAATGCCAGTTTACAGTCTGGATTTGTGTCGCGGTGTTCTTCTACATCGCGTCTGTCAGCAAAGCATTTGGTGATTCCCATCAGACCAGAATCTTTGTTCATATGTTTGGTCATCTGGTCAATTGTCAGCCCCAGTTTGCCCATTACATAGAACAATGCACCGGCATCAACATCGCCCGGGCGTGTACCCATAACCAGACCGGCGGTTGGTGTCATTCCCAATGTTGTATCAACCGCGCGACCGCCTTTAATTGCAACACCTGATGCACCCGAACCAATATGCATAGTAATCAGATTGCACTGTTCTGCGGGTTTGCCCAGCATCGCCGCCGCGCGTTTTGATACATACAAGTGCGATGTGCCATGAAATCCATATTTGCGCACCCCCAGTTCTTTATACCATGCCTCTGGTATAGCATAACGATATGCATATTCTGGCATTGTTTGCAAGAACGCGGTATCGAATACAGCGACTTGTTTTGCGTTTGGCATAATTTGGCGTGCGCTTTCAATCCCCATCAGCGATGCAGGAATATGCAACGGCATTAAATCAGACCATTCGCGTACAGCACGCATCACTTCGTCTGTGATTTCCACAGATGATGCAAATTTTGCGCCGCCCATAACAACGCGATGACCAACACCGGCGATTTTGGTTGTGTCCACAGATGCCTCGCGCAACATGAACATAACGACATTTAACGCTTCGTTATGATTCTTCATAGGTGTTTCTTTTTTCTGTTTTGTCCCATCTGGGTATTTCTGGGTTATAAAAGAATCATCAGAACCAATTTTTTCAACATTACCACCAATAATGGCCTGTTTGGTATCGGCATCATAAACCTGGTATTTCAGTGAAGAAGAACCGCAATTCAGCGCAAGTATATACATTTTTCATCCTTTTAATTTTGCATCTGTTTAACGGCAATACAATAGCAGAACAATTTATGCGTTGCAATAATAAATGCGCATTTTTATGCGCCAATTTTCCGGGGTTATATTTTTACGCAATGCGCTGGTTTTGTGGTGTACCCAGAACAAGTCGCCACATGTTGGAATCTTGATACTGGTGCCATCTGCGGTTTCATCCAGGTTCGGGGTTGGCGCAGAAAATTCCCCAATGCCCCATGCGTGGACAATGTCGCCAGAATCATACCCGTGTTCGTCTGATTGGCACACCAACAGTATTTGCGCAAATAATACATTTTTATAATTACAAAAATGTTCAATGTATGCTGTGTCGGTTATGGCGATGGCATCGGTTGTTGCGATGTTTATTGGGTGCGCTATATTTCTGTTTACGATACTTGTCCAAAAATCGTCAGATAGCGCGCTAATTGCTGTATGAACAGCAGATGACATCTGGTCTGTGCGTGCCAATTCATATCCACCCAGAACAACGCCATCATGCACCCGCAGTGTTTTATTATCTGTATCAAAAGATAATTCCCCAGGCAACCCGGTAAAATTATCGTTTTGTGCGGCGGTGCCGCGTCTGACTTGCAGAACCCTTGACATAAAAAATCCTTTTGGTTAAAGTTGGTGAAAAAGAAATGAAAAAAAATCGCCACAAAAATGGCGATTCAATGTTGATAATTATATCAGAAATGCACGAAAAAATCAAGCAGCATATTGATATTTCTTTAAGTAAGCATTGAACAATGCATTATCTTTATTTGCGTCGTTCAGATTTTTTTGTGCTTTTTTTACTTTTCTGAACGGCATTTGTGAATATGTGCGTCCAAACGGATGGTCGCGTCCTGTTTCCAAGAAGTCCCAATACGCCATCAGTTCTTTATATTTATTATGATTATCCTTGTCAAAATCATCAACTTTTTTATCGCGTTCAGTAATTGCAGATTCTAAATCTTTGATTGCCTTGGTTGCTTTTTCATAATCTGCAATTTTCTTGTTTGCATCCTTGAAACGTTTTTCTGCATCGTCCAGATTTGTTTGCGCGGTTTCTATTTCATCTTTGGCTTTTATAACATCTGGTCCCAGGTTGCGTTGGTTTGCTTGTTCGCGCGACAATGTGTTATTAGCCAACGTTAATTGTGAATTTAGCGCGTTGATATTATCTTGAATTTGTTGCCATTCTGGATTGACAGATGTAATTTTATTGTTGGTGATATAATTCTTCCAATAATCTATATTTGATTGAATGTTGTTTATATCATTGGTTGCATCATCTATCTTTTGTTGTGCGTCATACCATGGTTGTGCAACAGAATAATTTTTTGCACGAACTTTATCCAGTTTGTCGCGCGCATTGGCAACCTTTGTTTGCAATGCGTGCCGTTTCTTTTGTTTAGTTTCCAGGTTTGATTCATTAATACGCAGTGATTTTATTTTTGCCTGCTGTTGTTTTATTTCTTTTTTATCAGCCTTGTTCAATGTATCGCGTTCTGCGATTGTGTCGGCTTTGTTTTGACCGTCTTGGGCGGCAAATTCATTTGCTGCATTACTTAAATTTTCGGTCCCCCGGTCCAAATTGCCGCGAAATTTTGTTCCACTTTTACGTATCGCATTAACAGCCAATACAGTACCGTATCCGATTGCGCGTCCTGCTGTTTTTATTGTTTTATCTAATGCACCGGTAACAAATCGTACTCCTTCGTTATTATTCCATGTCAATTTACTATCAGAAAACAGTGAAAAATCCTTGAACTCTTTGTTCATACCGTCCATGGTTTTACTGGTGGTATTGCCATATTTCATAACAGACAAAATTTCCATTGCTGTTTTGGCTTCTTCAATCTTGTTGTTGCGTACAGCATCAACAATCATTTCAGATATCAGTAATCGCAACTGGCGACCATTTTTTATTGCGCCATTAAAAACCTCTGGCTTTAATGTGTCTTTTAACCGTCCCATACATTCTGTCATCCATGCCATATGTTCTGCGGCTTTTTGACCATTTGGTTTAGATTTTATTTTTTTCTGCACGTCATCAGATTTATCCAGTATTCCTTGGATTCCATCTGTCGGTAAAACTTTTTCTTTTGTCAGCGCTTCGCAAATCAGTTTTGCTTTTTCAGAATAATATAATTGGTTCCCGCGCAATTTAGTGTATTTGCCCAGTGCAGAATCATAAGTATCATTAACCCAGTCTTTGACATGTTGAAATACATTGCGCCCATCAACGTCTTTGCGTGATTCCGCAATAAAATCTTTACTTTCTGGATTATCATAGCCAACTTCTTCGCGTGCCGTGTCCAGTTGTTTAGATATGTTGCCGTTATCATAATTGCGGAAAACATCATAAATTTTTTTGTTGCTGTATAATACAGTGTTCAGTTTATCATAGTTTTTCTTGAACGCCTCTAATTGTTGCGTTGTGGGGCGTGCAGGTCTGCGTAATTCGGATGCGATTTCTGTTAAATTTGCAGATTGCAACATATTGATTACATTTTCAGGTAAATTCGCCCATCCATTTATATAATTGTGAATTTTGCTGATAACATCTTGCAGTTGTTTGCGTGTTTTGTAATCAGAATGATATTTACGATTTTTATCGCTTATATTGTTAACAAATTCTTCGTAATCATCTTCGTTATCATTAAAACAATCGCGAATTAGGTTGTATGCAACATCTTTACATTCTGGGGATTGCAAAGTTTTGCAGAAATTATCCATGTATGGCTCAATTGAACTGTTCAGCGAATTTATTGTGAACAGTCGCCCATTACCATAGCAATCATTCAGGAATTTTGTCGCCTTATCATTATCTTTGAACGATTTGCGGTCGTCGTTCATTGCGATAAAAGCCGCCTGAAACGCCTGATACATTTTTTCCCATTCAGAATCCAGCATATAAAATTCGCTGTTATAATCCGTGGGGTTTGGCATATCGCTGTTATGCCATTTTTTGTCGGCGTCTTGGTATGTTAATTTGTATTTGTCAACCCAATCACCCAGATGACCGCGTTTGTCGCCGGCCTTGCGGTATTCTTCGTATTGTTTACGCACAGGGTCCGGCATTTTATTGAAATGCAGTTGTCTGAAATATTGCGCCAAGAAATCTTTATATTTTACCGCCATAATCGCCTCCTTGGGTTGCCTGTTCATATAATTATAGTGAATTTTGACAAAAAATCAATGTTTGATGGGGGTGGGGCGTACAAAAAATGATGTTTTTTGTATTTTTTCTTGATTTTGATATTTTTTTATGTCAAAATTTGCGGCGAACCACGGAAAAATCATAAATCGTTCCCTTTCCGTGTTCGGTTTTGGGACTATAGCTCAGTTGGTAGAGCAAGTGACTTTTAATCACTGGGTCCAGGGTTCGAG
>CAMOFE010000019.1 GCA_946613195.1 uncultured Alphaproteobacteria bacterium | reverse complement strand
TTCAACTGTCTGCACATCCCTTCTTGAATTTTGATGAGCTGCTTTTATTCACAATGTTTGCAGATTTAATAGAACCCGATTCTTACCGTTTGTTCCGTAAACCGCAGAATTTCAGGGGTTGGGATTAACTTTTTGTTTCGTCTCAACTTGAAAGCCCGCATAGTATGCGCTCCTTTCTGAAAAAAGTCAAGCATTTTTTCCAAAAT
The DNA here is from genome assembly GCA_946613195.1 of uncultured Alphaproteobacteria bacterium. Classification (GTDB taxonomy): domain Bacteria; phylum Pseudomonadota; class Alphaproteobacteria; order Rs-D84; family Rs-D84; genus Enterousia. The sequence goes on along the minus strand of CAMOFE010000019.1, from coordinate 18,038 downwards.
ATTTTTAAGAAAAATTGATTTTGTACAAAAATCGCAGATTTTCGCGCCCTACGCACCAATGATAATTTCATTATAACATAAATTCAACAACAAAATCCAGTAAAAAATGATTCGGTTCAATATGATTTTTTACCGATTCGCAATACCGAATCAGTCATTATTTTTCTTCATCAGCCCCAAAACCGCCACCGGAAAATCAGATGCGCGCGCCAAATACGATCCAGATACCAGCAAATCCGCCCCAGCATTCCAACACAGTTGTGCTGTCTTGGGGTTTATTCCACCATCAACTGATATTGTGAACTTTAACCCATATTTTTTTCGCGTTGCCGCCAACACAGAAATTTTATGAATACATTCTGGATTAAACGCCTGGCCCGCCGCCCCAGGATGCACCGCCATAACCATAACCTCGTCTAAATCACGCAATACAGGCTTTAATATCGCAACAGACGAATCAGGATGCAGTGCCACACCCGCACGCCGCCCCATTGCCCGAATTTCACGTAATGCGTTACGCACCCCAGATGTATTTGTTGAAACAATGACCGTATCTGCACCGGCATTAATTGCATCACGCGCCCAAACACTGGGGCTTTCTGTCATTAAATGCACATGCAAATGCGCGCGCGTGTTTGCGCGAATCTGTTTTAATTCGTTTATACCGCCTGCAATTTTATCAACATAGAATCCATCCATAATATCAACATGTATCATTGATATTCCACCCGCATCAAACAATGAATAAGTATTTGGTGATTGCATATCAAAACACATTGTGCTGGGCATAATTGGTATAAAGCGCGGACGCACCTGACGACGCCGCGCAAATATTCTGCGGATACGCGCAAGGCGCGATTGCCACCTGGATGCACGTGCGATATATGCTGTACGATGCGGTTCTTCGGCGGCCCATATATAATCCCCCAGTGCGCGCACTGCTGCATCAGTGTGCATATTTTCAGTTGATATGCCGAACATATTTTCAATCAGGTCGCAGACACCCTCTATCTCTGCCCCGCCACCAGTTACAATTATTTTATGCGGTTTATATCTATCAACATACGATACTGCCGCATTTTTAATTTGACCAACAATATCAACAATGTGTGGTACAACAATATCGTTAATATCTGCACGCGAAAAGTCATACGCAACATCCGCAGGCGCAAACCGATCCATCCCACGAGGCAGCATACTGGCAACTGTACGTTTTATGCGTTCTGCTTCATCAACCGTAATATTCATACTTTTTGCGATATCATCGGTAATATTTGTTCCGCCATGTTTCAATTTTTCATAAAACACAGGTCCACGCGCCGTCCACAATGATACAGATGAATATTCTGCACCTAAATCTATCATCATTGTATTTTTGCCTTTTGCAAAAACAGCATTTTGCAAAAACCCAGCATCAAAGAATCCTGATGATTGAATATGCGCCCGGCGCAAATACCCATAAATTTCATCCAATCGCGCACGTTCATAAAACACGCATCCAAAAACAGATACCAAACGACTATCTATGAAACCAACCGGTGTCGCCATATTTCGTGCAGACGCGCCATCATATCGCAGTGGCACAATATGCATTGGATAAAAACCATCCGGCGGGGTAATCTGTGCAATTTGCGCCTGGACATCAGGGGCACTGATTTTATGTTCACCCGACCAAACTGTTTCACGGCGCGACATAACAAAATGCAAAGAACCAAAATTCCCGGTAATATATGCAGAATCAAAATGCGTGCCAATTTTTTGTTCTAATTCATCAATCACGGCCTTTAATGCAAAAACTGTATCGCCACTTTCCATTGTGTGCATTGCAGATTTATCTATACGCCCGTTACGAACACGATGTGCAATACCGCACACCGCAGATGTTCCGATATCCAGACATAAAAAAGCCGAATCAAACAGATTCATATTAACGTACCAAGATTCTGGCGCTGTCGCGCATATCAATAACTGTTATTTTTTTTGATAAAATATTATGGTCGCGATTTAATACACCAATGGTTCCTATTGCCTCTGACGGATTTTCTTCGGGCAGCATAATCATTATTCCGCCATGCGTATATAAATTCCAACGTCTGCGTTCTATCCATTCCAGATAGTCCAAATTTTCGCCCATCGCATGCGCCGCGTTTGTTATATCAACAATATCATCTGGGACATCGCCCCGAAACAGAACTGCACCCATATCACGTTCTTCTGTTGGACGATTAACAATTGTGCCATCTGCGGACAATGGATAATAGTTCTGACCATCTGTCCACTGGGCAACCGCACGATATAATTTTACGCGCACCGCCAAGTTTCCATTTGGCATACGCCGCACAGCCGATACACGCACATCTGGGACTGCGGACACGCGCGCATTTATATCCGATAATACTGTTGCATAACTGTGCGCACCAGGCGCGACCGTTGCCGCCGCCACAACCGCCGACAAATCTTTACCTGACACATCTGCAGATACAGATATATTACGAATACGCGCAATATCACCATGTCCCAACAACACCATAACTATACGCACAGAAAAATACACACCAAATGCAATGGCGCAAATAAAGTACAACCAAAAACGTATTGTTCTTTTCATTGCAATATATTATGGACACTGTTGTAATTGATACAGCACGTTTTGCACATCCTGGTTCACAGAAACTGTTGTTTCGCGTCCCAATCCATCAATATAAGTATAGTTAAATGGCGCATATGCAAATTCTGGCATAATATCGTATATTTGCGTAAACGGTGCCAACATTCCCCAAAACCATTCGCGTCCACGACACAGACATTTATCGCGCACTGTGGCGACACTGTCTGGGGTTATGGCATCTGAATAATTTTCCGCTAATTCTTCATCTGACATCATCAAACAACGCGTATTAAATCCATAAAAGTTTGCATCATCAACCAAGTATTTATAAACCAGACCATTTGATGCACCGGCATTACGTAACGTGTAAATCATCCCTTCGGTGCAACACGCCTGTGTTGCATTCATCAGCATTCTATATCGTGCCAACAAAGGTGCCGCAGCATCCGCGGTGGCATCAATGTTTGCATCACACTGGGCTGCAGCAACAAAGGCATCAATATTAACATCGCGTATTCTGGGGCTGCGTGGCGCAACACTTTCTTTGACCATGGGTTTTCTGCGCCAAATTCTGCATTCCCATTCTGTATCAAATGGGCAAGAATTTTCCGCACGCATCAACATAATCTCTGCCATTTCCCAATCACAGCATGCACCCCCAGCCATTGCGAAATCTATAACCGTTTGCCGATACGAATCAACAGGTGCAGATTCTGGCACAACCATAACCTGGGGTGCAAATGGTTCAATATCACAATCTGGACCAATACAATCAGACGCATATGCATGCGATGCTAAACAGACCACCAACAAAGATGACAATATTTTCAGTTGTTTCATAATGAATAATTTTATCACAAAATTCATATTATTCATAATAAAAAATCCAGCGATTGTCGGATTTATGATTTTTTGGTTGTTGGTTGTATGTTGTTGGTGGTTTCTCTCTTTTGTCATTACGAGCGCAAGCGAAGTAATCCATCCGCCTACGCCACAGGCAACGTGCGACATTGCTCTTTAATAAAAAAAAAATCGGCTTGCGCCGATTTTTTATTCCAGCGAAGTACTGATAACGTCGCCGTATGATCCAACTTCGTCACCACCGATATAGCATTGGATATGACTGCCGATTTCGTTCATCCATTCATCATAGGCTTCTTTTTGCGCCTTGTCTAAATTAGATTCCTGGATATCACGTGTCATTTTGTTAACAATCAATCCACCGGCAATGGCACTGACGGTTGCGCCAACTGCTGTGGTTGTTGCGGTGATTGTGCTGCGCCGTTTTTGCGCCACCGCCGCCGCTTGTGTATTCAGACCATTTGCCGCAATCGCTGTACAGGTTGCACGCAAATCATTTACCGCCGCAACATATTTTGACCTGTTTGATTCATATGATGAATTTGCAGTTACTGTATTATATGTTTGATTTGTTGTCTTTCTGCCCTGGTTTTCTAACTGTGTTACTGCGTCTTTCTTATTAGAAACTGTGGCAATTTCTGCGGCAATTTCTGAACATGTGTCAACATTTATAACTGTTGTTATTTTCGCTGTATCGTAATCAGCACCCACTATTGCTTTATAACAATCATTTTTGCTTTTAGCAGCGGCGGCGGTGGTGGCAGCGTCCACAGCCGACTTGTACGCGTTCCACGCATTTGTATATTCTGATGTCCAAACTTCACGCGTTCCAACCTCGGTTATTGTTTGGTTTGTACCAGAATTATAGTTATTCATAGCAGATTCCAATACAGATATTTTGCCAGATAAACCATATGTGTCTGCGCCATCTACACCCTGCATCATCTTGGCATAAGACAGACCTGTTGAAACATTAATAAAGTTGCTTGCATCAGACAAGTTTGTCACGCACATACGTGCAATATCTTTGTAATCTGATGTGTCTTTTACACCAGTTATATTTTTATTTTTGCCTTTACCTGTTTTATTAAACCGGGTTGCCAATCCTGGCAAGAATTTGCCATCTTGGATGCTTTCTGCCAGGTAATAACTGCCTGTACCACCGGCAACACCAAATCCCAGTGTCCCCAGCGCCGTCATCCATGGACGCAGACGTTTTTGATTCTTTTCCATTTGTTCTGTGGATTTAGATGCAACAGCATTTGCAATTTCTTCCAAATCACTATTTGATATCCACGAACCACATGTGAACGAATCACCCGCGGCAAAGTATGCCGTGGCCCATGATGCGCCATTGCGGATTTGGTCTTGAATATTTTTATCATCAGACTGGATATTCACGCGAATCCGGCAGAACGAACCATACAAATCGTTACTGGCGGTAAATTGGCTTGTTTTCAGACCAGACACCGCATAATTATTCGGTACGCGATTTGATTTCAGTTTTGCCCACATATACACACTGCCCATATCACGATTACCGATAATACCACCCGCGGCATTACCTTCCATACACATATTCTGTTGTTTGGTCAGTTTTGCGTTATATTTCGCCTGGGCTTCTTTTTCAATATCGTATATCAAATCCTTGAACAGCGATGATGCCGCCTGGGACTGAATATAATTTATATAAGAAATTCTGACGGGTGTATCGCAAACATTGCCTGCATCATCAACAGTATCGCAGACACATTCGTTACCGGTTTTATCTGTGCACAATTTGTTGCCGTTTTCATCGTATGCATCTACGGTTTCTATTTCTTCATCAACCCTGGTTGCGGAACCCGCATCAATCCAACCCTGGCGAACATTAGATGCGCCACCCCATGATGATTCGGCACGCGTTGTTGCCAGGCGAATCTTTGCCGCCTCTATCGCCAAGTGTTCTTCACATACAGATGCGCCCTTGACTGTATCCAGACATAATCCCAACACGATTGTATAATCCAGAACACCACCAACCTTGTTCATGGAATTATCAAATGTTGCATTACCTGTGTTCGTCAGACTGGATTTAATATCAGTACGATTGCGATAGCAATTTACATAATCTGTACCACACATAGATTTCACACAACTTTTTGCGATGTTTTCGCATGATTTCTTCATTTGCGCCAATGCTGCATCACTGTAATTATTCGCCAGACGCGCATTCAGTGCCGCAACAACACCAATCGGGTCTTGACCGGTATCATATTCTGGGAACAATGTATCAAATGCATCTGCATTTATATACGAATATGTATATGTACCCGCCGCCGATGGATTTGCCGCGGCATATTTACAATATGAATCTGTGTTTACAATCGCGGCGCAACCTGTCTTGACTTCGCCCCTGACGGAATCTTTATTTATGCTCTTGTCGCCTGTGCCATAAACCTGGGAATAACATACAGACCCCAGACCACTGCCACATGTGCGCATAACACAAGAACTGATTGTTTCTGTGCATTTTTGTTTGGCCTTGGTATCAAATTTGTTCATGATATCTTGCAATTGCGCACGCATACCAGAATTCATACGCGCACTGTATGCCATATCAAAAATTTCACCTTGGTTATCTTCATCTGCCAGTTGCGATGCAGTCGGCATTTGCCCATTGCCCAAGAAAGTAGCATAACAATATTTATTTGCACCAATTGTACCCGCACACGCGTTTCTGATATAACCCGCCACCGCAGAATTTGTTATCGCATCTGCGGTCAGTGCAGATTCAGACGATGCTGTTGTACCAGTATTGATTTCATCAACAATTTCTGCCAATGCAGAATTACTGTTAGAAATACATTTATACGGATTCGCGTTACATGCGCCCAATATACATTGGTCAATAACCTTGTAACAAGTTGACACCGCGTTTACCGCCGCCAAACCTGCCCCTTCGGTGATTAATTCACCAATACGACTGGTTGCGGTTGGTGCAGATGTCGTGGTTGATGTACCAAACAGTTCAACCAAACCATCCCCTTGGCAACGCGCCAATGTTGAATCGCATAACACGCGCTGTTTACGGAATTCGGCGTTTGTTGTGCATAACTCAAAATCACTGCCACACACAGTGTCTTTGCGCAAGCATGCCGTATATCTGCGTACACATGTTGATGTGTCATATCTGTTAGATATTGCCGCGCCAGTAATCATTTGACCCATAACACTGCCATCGGTGGGGTATGTGTATTTTGTTACTTCGCCATAACTATTCTGGGTTGCAATCGTTGCCAATGAATTAACCGCAGATGTACCAAACAAACTGTTTATGCCCGCCGTTGAACATTGCGCCAGTGTGGACAAGCAATTCGGCATTTTACCGTGGAACAGAACGTTTGTTGTACATTCCTCAAAATTCGGGCCACATGCATCCGCGCCCTTCATACACTGGGTGTACGCATCAATACATTCCGCGTCCGCCAACAGCGATGATGTCGTTGTTGTGGTAACAGTTGTCGTATTCCCCCCCAGCGACCCCAAATACGCCGTCATTGTCGGCATACGTGTACCAACATTTGTTCGTATAATTCCCGGGCGCGCCGTTGCGGCAAAAGCAGCCGGAATAACGCACAAAACCGCGATAAAACTGATAGTATTTTTTAGCAGATGCATCTACACACTCCCATTATTTACAAATAGTATATCACAGTTACGAAAAAAATTAAAGCAATAAATTGAGTGTCGCGTATTAACAAATTACATTATAAATCATTTAATATCTCTCTCAATTCTGACATATCATCGGGCAATGGAGCACGAAATTTCATTTTTTCCCCGGTTACAGGATGTGTCAGTTCTAAAACAGATGCATGCAACATTTGCCCAGAATGTGTTTTCAAGAAATTCAACAGTTCTGAATTTTTCACACTGCCCAGGCGCGCCGCCCCACGACCATATACCGGGTCGCACAGAACTGGAAATCCATGCGCCGACAAATGAACGCGTATCTGGTGCGTACGCCCTGTCAATAATGTGCATGTAAACTGCGATACACCAACGCGCGTCCACGCATCAGATACAGACACCAATGTTGTCGCATCTTTCCCGCCAGATTTTACCATACTCATTTTTTGGCGATTACGTGAAGAACGTGCAATATTACCTGTGATTGTCGCACTTTCCCAATTTGGCACGCCCCAAACAAATGCCGTATATTTGCGCGTTAAATCGTGCGCCATAAATATTTTAACCAAGTTACGATACGCCACATCAGATTTTGCAAAAATCATTACACCACTGGTATCCCTGTCCAGCCTGTGCACAACCCCAGGGCGCGTATCACCGCCCAACGCCGACAAATGCGTATGCGACAATATATTCTGAACCAATGTGCCTGTATGATTACCCACAGACGGATACATTACAACACCGCGCGGCTTGTTTATAACGATGATATCATCATCTTCATACAAAATATCCAAATCAAAATCGCTGGATACAGAATCTGATGCGCGTGTAGAAGTTTTGCGTTCAGGCATATCAATAACAATTGAATCATTTTCACGAATACGCGCGCCCATTTTTGCCGCAATACCATTGTGGGTAATTTCTGCGCGTTGAATTTCACTGCGTGAAAATTCAGGCATTTGAGCAGACAAAAATTTGTCCAATCGCATACCCACATTTTCTGGTAATACAGTAAATTCACGTCGCATTATTTATATTCATCCCAACTGTTGGTTTTGTCGCACTTGGACAAATCTACAACCAATTCATAACCACTGCCTGATAAATTGCAAGTCATCATACCAGTCGTTCGTGATTGCAAATCATCACGTTCTGCATATTGCCATGCAAATTTTAATTCACGCGGTAAATACACGCACGCGATTCGCAGTTCGCCATCTTGCTGTTTTTTTGGTCCCAACCAAACGCGCGCACTGTCGCCAAAGCCATAGCATGGGAAACCATCCAAGTAATACAATGTCATACCCTTGCCAATAGCACCAGAAACATTTGTAAATGCAATTTTATATTGCGCCAAACGGAATCCGGTTAACGCCTGCCAATCTGTGCTGGTTGAAAACAAGCGCACATTTTGCACTTCTGCCACAGAACACACTGGCACCAACATAAACAACGCAAATAACAGTTCTTTTATTTTCATTTTGTTAAATCCCCCAGTTCAACAGTTATCTTTTTAACGCCCGCAACAGGCACAGACAATGTATGCCGAAATTCTGTACGCCCACCCGAATCTAACAATGTCGCAGATGGCAAAAATTTTTGCCGTGCAACAACATTACCATCACCATCACGCGAAACAATCACCAAATCGGGTACACCATATATATCGTCAGATATATTCACAACACTGCCACTGATTACAAAGTGTTTAACACCAAAATCATCTGTTTCTTGACTGATATCTGAAATTGTTGCGACCAATGGCCCACGCGAACTATCGTTCGCACGATAATGTGTTATTACAACAAACGCAAAAACAATTGCCGCAATTAATGCCACAGTTGCTGCAAAAAACACCAACCACCCCCCACGCCGCGGTGGATTCATAACACCAAATACATGACCACAAATCGCACACCGCACAGATGATGGCGGATTCGCAACAGAATATTCGGTTTTACAAATATCGCATACTATCTTCATCCCAGAATTTATACCACATTTTATTGTAATTGCAACTGGCTATATTTTGCACGCACACGCGTCTGAATATCGTTTATTGCATTCAGATAATCTGACACAGTTGCATTTTTGTTTGTTGTAACACCACTGAACACCTGGTACGACTGGGTGTTGCGCGCGCTTTTATCACGCAAAACCTGTGGTGCCATTTGATTCAATTCTGCCAAAGACAAATCGCCTAAATTCGCAGTTCCAGATGAAAAATCCCAGAAATAATCAGGATTAGAAGAATCACGAATCTGTTGCTTTACAACAACACGTGGACTGACAGATCCAGAAAAACCAACCGTTGCATACAACGCATCAACGCGTCCCCCGGTCATATCCAGTGTTTGGTTTATTTTTATTGTGGCGGCCTGGGATGCAGATGATGTTGAAAACCCAGATAAATTCAGATTAGACACCCACAAATCATTTGTTGTAAAACTGGAAAACTTGGCTAAATCTGCGATGTACATATTTCCTTCTACCTGCATACTGCGGGCATCAGATGATAAAATTCCAGAACACATTGCGTTTTGCGTTACATAATTGTTATCAATACTGGTTCTGTTTTGGAAAATCAAACTGTCCGCAGAAATTTCTGATGCCGTCATAATTTCCTGAAATTCTGCACTGCGCGTATCAACATTTTTAATTTGCAAAACATCGTGCCCACCCAAATTCAAGTCCGCCATCATCGTTGCATCTGATGAATTTTCTGATGGCACACGCCATAAATACATCGCGTTATCACGATTAACAGATGTTGTACCAACAATTCCGTCAGATACCGCAACACCCAAATCAACATTATCTGTTCGCCATGCGCCAAATGCACCATACGTATTTCGCCCATCAACAAAGCCAATTTCGCCCCCAGATAAATTTGCAATTTCGCGCGTGCGCATTGGGCTGATATCGCCGTCCGCCAAAACAACGATACCTTGTAATGTACCACGACCATTTGTTCCAACAGACTTTAATACACGCAACTGATATTTTTCAGATTGTTTAGAAATCATTTCTTGGTCTAATCCGTATTCAAGCAATTCTTCTAAATTCACCCTGATAATATCGCGACCAACCGTACGCAACAATTGCGCGCGATTTGTCATTATATATCTTTCCAATGCTGTCTGAACACGCGCCATTTCATCTGCAACAGCAATGTTTGCGGCACGCGCAACTATATTTTGTTGATACCGAAAAACAAACGGTATAATTGCCATCGCCAGCGCAATACACAACATTAATTCAACCAGCATTCCACCACGTGAATCATTGCCAAAAATACGAAGTTTGCCAATCATTACATTCCCCCTGTTGATTGCCAACCGGCGCGCATCAATTCATAAAAATCTTGTGTATTTGGCATATTTGGAACAGTTGCACGACTTAATATTAATTGCGAAAAAACCGGTGGTGTACTGGACGGGAAAGACCAATTACCAAATTGCAATGGCGGTGTCGTTGACATCAATAATTCACCAGACACCGTTAAACCAAATCCAGGCGCAAAAACCAATTCGCCCGCATTCAACAACGACGTAGCCAACATACCCGTATTAACCGCCGCCAGTCCTGAAATGCTGCGTGCGGAACTAGATTTTATGCTTAAATTATTTGCGACATTAACAGATTGGACGACTGTTGCGCGGTCTGCAACAACACTGCCTGATGTGGTATATCCTGTGCCATTTAATACATTTGCAGTAATACTGCGAAATCCGGTTATATCACCAGAAACACGCAAATTATCAATAACAACATTTGCACCATCCATATTTGCACCATCAGAAAAATACACATTACCCGCACGAACTAAATTAGATTCTACAAAAGTTGCGTTTCCATTTGTTGCGCGCAACATATCTGCAACAGTTGTGCCAATATCATACATTGCATTGCCACCCATATTCAGATTTCTTTGCATAACATTTAAGTCATCTTCGCCTGATGTTCCGCGATGCAAATATTTACTTTTATCTTCACCAACAAAGTCGCGCGATATTCTGTATATTAAATCACCTGGGGTAAATTCTGGCGCGGTAACCGCCCATCCATTTCCATACGCCGTCAAATCAGAACCCACAACCGCGGCATCTGCACCAATATGATTTGCAATACGACTGTTGCGAAAAACATCACCATCTGACGGGAAAGCCAAATAGACATCTGTTATGGTTACATTTCCTGTAATATATTTATCAACGAAACCGATTTTTGCCATATCAGATATTGTTGCCAATTCTGAATCAGATAATTTTATTTGTACTGTATCACCCCACGCGTTTTCATTCATACGAACAAAATTCATCGCGCTGGAACGTAACGCAATTATTTTTTTAGCCGTTGATATATCAGATACATTTTGATTTACCTGGTTCATTTGCGAATACACAAAAGGCATTGCCGCCGCACAAATCGCCATCACCAGTAATACTTCCATTATACTGGCACCACATGATTCATTGTTAAAAATCCGATTCAGTTTATACACAGTTAGACTTCCCCGATAATAAACACTGCTTAATATCTATTCTTTGTTCTAATCTTTGCCAAAAGACATACTGGCATATTGTATTTTGTGCCAACGATTGTTTATTATATACACCACCAATACCTTCAATCACAGATTTGCAATCTATGGTTTTATCGTCATTTGCACTGGGGGTTGCAATTATATCAAATTTATCATTATCAATACTTTTAATCAAAACATCTGGCATAACAGATGTTCCAGCGGGGCGCAAATCAAATATTATTGCGCCACTGCCACCATTTAATAAAGATGTAGATGTCTGATCGCGCAGTGTTATATTTGACGCCGCAATAACATTTGATTCAATACCACTGCGCGCAGTATATTCCAGTGTGTCATTATTTATATACACATCTTGACCGCGTGTGGCGTTAACATATGATGCAACATCCAGTCTTTCAACACCAAATGATATTTTACTGCTGACTAAATTCCCACGAACAGTCCACTTGGACGGACCATTAAAATTTGCACTGCCTGCAGATAACGAAAAATCATAAACCGATGCAACATTAGAAACAAAATCACCAGCCGTGCCAAACTTTGATATTGTGCGCCCAGATACAGATTTAGCCGATAACACACCACGTGTCAACGACAATGCAGATTCGCCTGTCTTGGTTTGGAACACTGTTCTGTTTGCATTAATAGAGGTAATTTTATTACGACTTTTATGACCACTTTCATCCCCAGACACCGACAACGTACCAATTTGTGCGCCCGCAAATTCGCCACGCCGTCCAATTGTATTACCGATACCGTTCAGCGAAAAACCACCCATATCTAAATCAGTAAAAAAAGGATTCTCGGCTGAATTTGTTTCGTTACGTTTAACAACATCCGTATATGTATTATCCAACGCAATACCAACCAAAATCGTATCGCCATCTGGCATGGCATAAAACCCAACGCGCCGCGCCAGTTCCGCAATTTGCATTTTTGTTAAATTACCCCCACTGATACGCAAATAGCCGGATACCGACACATCATCTTTGGAAATAACCAGTTCAATATCTTGTCCCAATGCAGTTTTCGGCACAAAACCCAACGGCAAACCATATGGTTCCAACAAGTCAACCAAGTCATTTCCAGATACAACCGTCTGATTATATTTTATATTATTTGCATTTTCGCGTATGTATATTCGCGCCGCGGTCTGGGCGACATCAATTTTATTAGTTGCGGCATACATCTTGGCATCACGATTACGCATCGCCATACGTTCTGCAACAAATGGCATAAACGCAAAAATCAGCGTCAACGCCAACAATGCCTGCAATAAAAAATTTCCGCGCTGATTATACAAAATCCCCCCTGTTATTGTTTTTAAGCATAGCAACTGAAAAAAAAGATTGCAATCGCTTTTCAGATATTTTATTATCTGAATTGTTGAATAGTTACAGTGATGTTTTTATATTACTGTTACAGAATTAAATTCCTTGATTAAAGAAAAGAATATGCCAAATAAAAAAAATCAAATATCAAATGTGGGTATGATGATTCAGCGTTGTCATAAATGGCGCCAGAAACGCAAACAATATATTGACCAGGCGCGCATTACCGCAGATGAAATAGAACGTGAACGCTTGTTACAGGCTGCGGAACATTATTGTCGTATTGTAAATGCAGAACAAGAAAAAATTGATTCAACGCGTGCACCGGGTGAAAAAATCGCACCTGTTGTTCCCCAGACAGAAGATTCAACCGAAGAAGAAGAACCATTGCCAGATTTTATATCAAAAATTTAATTATAGTGGTTGTTGGTTGCAACCACTTTTTTAATTGAAATTCGTATTGTCTGTGTTATGCTGAATGCATAATTGAAGGGAAGATAAAAAATGGATGCCAATTACACCGTTCTGGCGCGAAAATATCGCAGTCAAGATTTTCAATCGCTTATCGGTCAAGATGTTCTGGTTAAAACATTAACCACAGCAATAAATACTGGGCGTATTGCGCACGCGTATATTTTTACTGGGATTCGTGGAACTGGGAAAACCAGTACAGCACGAATTTTGGCCAAGGCATTAAACTGTTTATCATCCGATGGACCAACCGCAACACCGTGTGGCGTGTGCGAAAATTGTCGCGCAATCACAAATGGACAACATATTGATGTTATGGAAATTGATGCGGCATCACATACAGGTGTTGATAATATGCGCGACATATTGGATGCGGCACAATATCGCCCAACCAATGGACGGTACAAAGTTTATATTATTGACGAAGTGCATATGTTATCGTTAAGTGCATTTAACGCATTGTTAAAAACACTGGAAGAACCACCTGCACATGTTATTTTTATTTTGGCGACAACAGACATTCGCAAGGTACCTGTAACAATTTTATCGCGTTGCCAACGATTTGATTTGGTACGCGTACCACTGGACACATTGAAAAAACATTTTGCATGGATTGCAACCCAGGAAAAGATTACCCTGTCTGATGCGGCAAATGATTTGTTGGCACGCGCGGCGGATGGTTCTGTGCGTGATGGATTGTCTTTGCTGGACCAAGCCATTGCACAAACAGGTGGAAATGTTACCGAAGAATCTGTATTGGATATGTTAAAACGCACCGATCGGGGTGTTGTTGTTGATTTTATGCAAACATTACTATCGGGGGATGTATCGGCGGCATTGGCAAAATCAGACGAAATTTATAACAATGGTGCAGATTTATCTATGCTGTTGCTGGATATGATGGAATGGACACATTGGGCGACACGTATGCATCCATCGCTGCATGCGGGCAATATTCAGAATTCACCATATACAGCCGACCAACGCGAAAAGATTATTGCGATTAACAAAACTGTTTCATTAAATATCTTGTCCCGCATTTGGCAGGTTCTGGTTGCGTCTGTTCCAGAAATGCAGGCGGCATCAAACCAAAAACAATGTTTTGATATGCTGGTTGTGCGATGTGTACATATGGCAGAAATTCCATCTGTTTCTGAAATATTAAAAAAACAACAATCTGTCGCATCGGCACCATTGGCGCAAACAAAACAACCACAGCCAGAAAAATCTAAATATATAAAAATAACAACATCTGATGAATTGGCAAATGCGCTGCAATCATCCAAAGAAATTTTGTTATATTCTTATTACAGCAGTAATATTGAAATATCAGAATTTTCAGACGGCGTTATAAAATATTTTGATCGCACCAACGATGCCAATTTTGCACATAAACTGGTTGTATTTTTACAAGATAAAACAGGTCAAACATGGAACTTAGAACGCATTGAACAATCGCCACATGTGCAAACGGCATCTGAACAAAAACAACAAGAATTGGAATCAGACCCATTGATTTCCAGCGCGATGAATCTGTTTGCAGATGCACAAATTGTTGGTGTCAAAAAACAATAATAACCATAAAAGGATTACAGATGAAACAAGAATCTGGACGTTCACTGATTGAAATTATTGGTGTGCTGGCGATTGGCGCATTGATTACCGCAGGTGCGTTTGGTCTGTATAATACAATACGCAACAACCAAAAAAGGACTGTTGCGGCACACGCATTGGAACAAATTGCGCAAAACACAAAAATATTGATGGGTGCGCGTGGCGATTACCACGATGTGTGTGTTGAATACTTGGTCCAAGCCGGCGCTTTGGATGATGATTGCGCCCCAATTGGTGGCAGCAATTGGTCAATCACATCATCTGCGGACGGTTCTGCATTTTCAATTAATTTAACAGGTTTATCACACAGCGAATGTGAATATTTGCTATCAATACCGCACAAATGGGCAGCACGTGTTTTGGCAAATGGATATGAGGCAAATGATGCATGTTTTTCATCTGATACAAACCAGGTTTCTTTTATCATAGAATAATGCGATATATAAAAATATTTTTACTAATTGCATTAATCGGTTGCGCGCAATATCACACCCCCGACCGTGGCATGTGGGCGCAATATCTGCGCGGTGCCAGTTTAACAGATATGACAGATACCGCCCGCACCGCAAAACGTCCTGTATTTTTAGGTTCTGGGGGCCATGTTTTATCTGCGGAAAAAATTCCTGCAAAATTGGAATATGGGGACAAGCAAATATCTGACAATATGATTGCACAACATTATATGGCGAATCTGGAATACGCACTGTATGATGCATTACGCAAGCCCGGCATTTCTGTTCAACGCGCCGGCACAGATGTTGTGGTGCTGTTGGTGCGTGATGCATTAATGGAATTAAATGCGCCTGAATTATCAGATACGGGTGTTGATACATTAAAAACCATCACTAAAATTTTACAAGAATACGATGCAACATTCATTGAAATTGCAGGATATACAGATGCGATGCGTGATGCCACTGCGGCGCATGCATTATCAATGGATATGGCGAACAGAACTGCGGTATATATGTCAATTGCCGGGATAAACCCTGTACGTATGTTTATTGTTGGTCGTGGCGCATCGCGCCCAATTGCCGCCCAAGACGATATTGGACGATTAACCAACAGACGCATTGAATTGCGAATTACACCCGTCAGATAAAAATACATTTTACTTTATTGTTTTTATTGCTATACTGGGCACAACAAACAAGAAAAAAAGGAAGAAAAATGGCAAACACAAAAAATACAGAAATCAAAAAATATGCAAAAACAGGTATTATTGCGGCGGTTGTCGTTGCGGTGGCCGTTGTTGGATTCTTTGCAATTCGTGGTATGACACATGGCGGTAACGCAACGGTGGACCAGGCACTGGAATCCGTATCTGCAGACGCTGAAAACGCGGCCAGTATTCGTATGGCGGTAATTCGTATGGATGCGATTCAATTAGAAGCGACCGCATTAAAAGACCTGCGGAAACAGCGCGAAAATTATGAATCACGTCTGCGCGATGAATTGACACGCGAACAAAAGGCGCTGGAAAAAGAAAAGACAGAAATTGAACAATCCCAAGATGTTTTGTCCCAAGATGCCCTGCAACGTCGCGTTGTTGATTACCAAGGTCGTGTTAATAAACTGCAACGTGATTTAACCGAACGCGCACAGAGTGTTGAAGCATCTTATCAAAAAGCATTAAACGAAATTCAGAAACAACACTTGGACCCAATTATAGAGGGTATTATTGCCAAGAAAGATTTAGGTCTGGTAATTGACGGTCGTTTTGCGCGCATTGGTAAATCTGCGGAAAAATTAGACATAACAAACGATGTTATTTCCGCATTAGACAAGCGCATAACAAAAATAAAAATGGACACACCAAAAGGGTTCTAAAAATCGCGCCACTGGCGCGATTTTTAATAAATAGTTAATAGTGAACACTGAATAGTGTTTGTGTGGCGATTTTTTATCTGTTTTTTATTTTATAAATTGCTTCGCCGATAAAATTCTTGGCCTTTACAAAGTTATCTTTGGCACCAACAACTAAATTCTTGCCGTCTTTGACAACACGTTCTGCAAATGATTTATCAATACTGCCACCCAGGTTCTTGGCAGTCTCTAACCCTTTGTGTGCAATGTATGCAACCAACGCACCTGTTAACATCAGTGTCAAGAAACTGTCATATTCAACATTTGGAATACCGCCCAACAAATTTGCATCCAGACCCGCCGCCAATATTCCACCACATACACCAATAACCACAGACAACGACACAAAATATATCGCCGCATTTACGAATCGCATAATTTGTTTCTGCAATGATTCTACCTTGAACAAATCTATAAATCCGTTATATATATTGCCCGCAATCCCAGAATATGATGTTTTATTCAACGTTTCTGCCGCCGCCGTAAATGGCAATAACAACACCGCCAAAAATAAATCTGCAATGACACCAAATGCCGCGATAAAGAATCGCCACAATAAAAACGCGAACAGTATAATACACCCAACACCCGCCACAAATGTAAACATACTGTTGCCGATACTGGCAATTATCCATTTCCAACCCGCTGCAATACCAGTCGTTGCTAATGTGGTTATTGGTGCCGGCACACACATAATATCCGCCATATTTTCAGGACGAATTAAAATATCTGTATGCGCATGTTCCGCAACATAGGCGTGAATTGCCCCACATGTATCTGGCAAAGATGTTCCTATTGTCGCCGTTACTGCATTCAGAATCAAATTTGATAAATATGTACCAATGCTGATTATCGGGCCAACAATCGTCATAAATATTTCACGCATACCAAACGCCAACACAATTAACCAAATTGCCAATACTGCGCCTTTTTTGACAATATCTGTTGCCATTTTTTTAACATCTGATGTTGTTGTCATCATATTATACGATTCCATCATTATCCAAAATGCGTATGCAACCAGCATAAATATCATCATAAAACGCACCAACGATGTTTCTAG
>CAMOFE010000018.1 GCA_946613195.1 uncultured Alphaproteobacteria bacterium | reverse complement strand
ACAGTCCTGTATGTGATGTGGGTGGTGTTCCCGTACCCGCGCCACAGTTGTATGTTACGTTGTATGTTTGTGGGTTGCTGCATACGGGACATACAGTATTTGTTGTGTCTAATATTGAAAAACCGTCATCGCACCATTGCGCATATTGAACAGTGTTGTTTGTATTATCAAAATATGGATATACCCATGCATTATTACTGCCGCTGTGATATGCAGTAACGGTTTCATTGTTGTATGTTGTTTCTTCTTCGCTGTAATCACTTGGGTCATCGCATAACTGTGCCCACACAGGCCGACATTTAATGTTTTCTGCACATGAAATGTTATTGGCATCGGTAAACATATTACTTGCGTCATCCCCGGGTTGATAGTAATAAGTTATATAAGTGTTTTTTGGAATGAAAGCAACGCATTCCCACGCAACAGGAACATATCCATCTGTGTACCATGGAAAATCCGGCATGGTTATGCTAATTGGTGTCGTATTACTGAACACGTTACTAAATATCTCGTCATAATCGTCCGCATAAATAGATATATTAGTTGGTACAGAATTATTCGCATTGTTGAAAGGATTTGTGTCAGAATACAATTCTGTTACTGTATTATTAGAATCGATAATTTGATATCCATCCACAGGACCAATACCGTTTTGCCACCATTGTATTTTTCTATATGTTATACACGGATTATAATAGGCAGTCATTGTTTCATTTTGTGTGCTGTTAAATGTAACGTTGGCATTGTTCCAGTATTGATTGTTATCGCCAGAATACGTCCATCTGTATGAGGTTATATATCCTGTGGGTGGTGTACAGTATTGCGCATTTGTGTTTGGATTTATCGTTGGTTTTACCTGAAAAAGGACGCCCGCCGTCAGATTAGTGTGGGGTGTTGGTGTGTCATTGGTGGCCCAAGTTCCAATTCCACAATTATATGTTACATAGTATGTATTCGGATTTGTTTGTGGATCGCATGCGGTACCCGCGCTATTTATAACAAATCCGTCATTACAGGCCCAATCGCATGTACCGTTTTCATCGCCTGGGGTTGTCCAATGGGCATTGATGGGTAATCCAGACATTGTATCAGTGTTACTGTGATTAATTGCGGCATTGATACATGCCGTGCAGGGTGGGCAACCAGCATGTCCTTTGTCGACGTCCATGGTTAATAATTCAGCATATGTAAAACCATATGATGCTGTATTGTGCACAATTGTGGTGAGGTTGCTGCCATAATAAGATGGGGTGCCTTGGAAATAATACCCGATATCGCATTTGCTGATTACAAGACAGGGACCATTGGCTGATAATGGATTGGCACCACTTATATTTGGCAATCCGTTAATTGGTTGTGCAGTCCCAAAATATATATCACACATTGCCTGATAGGCATCGGACGTTGTGGATATATTAGTTAGTGTAACCAAGTCATTGGCGGTGGCAATACGATCAGATGAATGTGGATTTTGCGTTCCATCATATGCCTCCAAACACGTTTTAAATGTTTCCGGACACCACATTGGAATATATGTTTCGTCTGCAATGGCTGTTATGTTATTCGTGCCCAGATATTGGGTTGAAATATAGTTGTTGCTGGTATCAATCTTGCACCAACCATTAAATTGCAACTGCCCATATTCGTATGGGCAATATTGGCTGCCATTAACGGTTGATATGTTAAATGTCTGTCCAGCATTGAAAACATGCCCATCAAATGCAAAAAATTGACCCAATATTGATACGCCTGTTCCCGTGTTTAATCCGGTACAGTAACTATTATCGGGGTCATCACATCCCCAGCAATCAGAATATGCGACAGCATGCGGTTGGTTTGTGCACAGTGTGCATTGTTCAGTGTTTATTGGTTCAATAAAATAGTCATCTTCGCATGTTGGATTATACATAATTTCAATTGATGCAGGATTGGCATAATGGGTTGATCCATTATTGGTGGCGTGCAACGTTGGTTTTACATACGAATGATTTGTTGCGCTGAACCATTTGTTCACAGATGAATCCAGGTAATAGTCATCAGGACTTTCACACAGTGGTACCCAAACAGGGTGACAGTATATTTCGTCTACGCAATATTTTCCTGTTTGTGAAACCAACATATCGCCGGCATCATCGCCAAAATTCCAATAATAAACAGAATATTTGTATTCTGTCGTGTGTGTGGTATAAATGCTGCTGTTGTTAATTATATTTGTATCTTGTGTATAATAATGTTCTTTTACAACACATAACCATCCCGCAGTTGCGTAACCATTATATTCCCACGGGGAATCCGGCATAATATAATGATCGTGTTCATTGTTATCTTGTATTAGTGGATTAAAAGTAAAACCACTAATACGACTTACAGACGCATCACTGGGCAGAGAATAGGCGTTCCAAGCATTGTAATTAACTGATACATTATCAGTGTGTCCGTTTTGTGATGGATCAGACCAATATCTATTATCATCCTCAATCCCTGTCATATAATGTACGGCAATATCACAAAATGCACAATGTGCAGAAAAATGATTAGATGTGTCAACGGGGGAATATTGGTCTTCTGGGTAATAACTCCCACCATATTGGTCCAGCCAGTACTGAAATCCATAACCCGGGGACGGTGGTGTGCACGGATAATTCGGCGATAAATAATAAGGCGTGTAGTCTGAAGTATGAAAAGATTGAAACGATGAATTGCCATTGCAAGTACCACAATCATATGTATCAGTTATTAGGTTATCAACATTTATTATTGTTACATCAATCGCGCCCGCACATGTAACGAATACTGTTGTTGCAATACAGAAAATTCCACGAAACATCCATCTGAACATAACAAATCCCCCGCGTGTTCCCAGTCAGAAAAAGAACCTGTTCGCAGTTTAGAAAAACAAGAAAAGAAACACAAGCAGAAAAAATAGTAATGTTCTAAAAAAATCGCGCCATTGGCGCGATTTTTTTATTTGCCTGTTGAACGACGTTTAACCGCAACAGTCTTGGTTGCCCCCGTTGCCTTTTTTGTCGCTGTTTTTGCAGCAGGTTTTTTATCAGCCTTGGGTGCGGTTGCTTTTTTTGCAACTGGTTCTTTTTTGGTTGTCGGCTTTTCCGCAGATACATCTGTTGCCACAGGTTCTGCAACCGGTGCGGCTTTGACTGTTTTCTTGGCGTTTTCGTCGCGATCAACCAATTCAATTATTGCCATTGGTGCCGCATCGCCATAGCGGAATCCAGCCTTTAATACGCGTGTATAACCGCCTGGACGTTTTGCATAACGTGGCCCCAAAACAGCGAACAGTTTCTTGACTGTTGCATCGCCACAGTTGCCCAGTTCACTGGCGACCAGGCGACGATTTGCAACACTGTCCACTTTGGCACGGGTAATCAATTTTTCAACAACGCCACGCAGGTCTTTGGCCTTGGGCAAGGTTGTTTTGATTTGTTCCCGTTCAATTAAATTTTTCGCCAAACCCATCAACAAGGCTTTGCGTGCATTTGTATCGCGATTAAATGTGCGACCTGCTTTTACGTGTCTCATATGACTACTCCTTATTTTTTATTTTTGTTTCTGCCCCATGTGTGGGGATTGATTTATTTGCGCGTATCCTGAATAAATCAGAAATATGCGATTTTGTTTCTGATTTACGTATTTCTGATTTGTTGTGTAAAACCATAAATCGTAAATCAGAAATCATAAATTATTTATACGGATCTTCGTATTTTTTTGCCAATTCAGCAATGTTTTCTGGTGGCCAACCCGGAACTTCCATGCCCAGACCCAGACCCATCGCTTCCAGTTGAACCTTAATCTCGTTCAAGGACTTGCGACCAAAGTTTGGTGTTTTCAACATATCTGCTTCGGTCTTTTGTACCAGTTCGCCCAACCAGTTTATTTTGTCATTTTTCAAGCAATTGTTTGCACGAACAGATAATTCCAGTTCGTCAACGTGCTTTAACAATTTTGGATCAAATGGCAATGCATCTTTGGCTTTTTCTTCTTCGGATGGTGCATTGATTTGCGCCGGATCTTCAAAGTTAATAAATACAACCAGTTGATCTGTTAAAATACGTGCCGCAAATGCGATTGCATCTTCGGGGGAAACCGAACCGTTTGTCTTTACAGTCAGTTCCAGTTTGTCATAGTCCGTAGATTGACCGAAACGGGTTTCACTGACCACAGATGACACATTCAGAATAGGTGAATAGATTGAATCAACCGGAATAACACCCAGTGCCAAACCGTTCGCATTTGCAGATGATGGAACATATCCACGACCTGTTGCCAATGTGATTTCCATATCAAAATTTGCGCCCTTGTCCAAAGTGCAGATTTCAACATCTTTATTCATAACCTCTACATTGCCAGATGTTTCAATCATACCTGCGGTAACCACGGCTGGTCCTTTGACACGAATGTGTGCCTTGTGTTGACCTTCGGTCAAGGCCTTGAAATAAACACCTTTCAGGTTCAGAATAATGTCGGTAACATCTTCGCGGCAACCTGGGACACTGCTGAATTCGTGTTGAACGCCGTCAATTTTGATGTTGATTGGTGCGCAACCCTGCAACGATGACAACAGTACACGACGCAATGCCGTACCCAATGTCATACCAAATCCCTTTTCCAACGGTTCTGCAATCAGTGTCGCAATGTTTGGATTGTGCTCGTCAACCTTGATATTCAGTTTTTTTGGCTTGGTCAAAGCCATCCAGTTTTTTTCAATCATTTAATAATTCCTTTTAGCTTAGTTTATCATTTTCGCCAAATGGCCACGCGTGTTTTAACAAACGTGTGCGCGTATTCTATAATCTTTTTTTCGTAATGTCAAATGCTAATACTGTTTGACAAAATATATTTTGTGTCTATAATCTGATTAGTTAATAATTAAAAGAGGTTAACAAATGAATTTTAATGATTTGACAGAATTTGAGCAAATTTGCCTGGTTCGTGCGGCGGGTCGCGATATTCGGCATTTGATTAATGCAGGTATACCCGTCAGCGATACGGTTAAAAAAAATGCACTGAATAACGATGGGCGCGCCATAGAATATATTAAGAACCCAAGCGCAGAATTGCAAAAAATTGCGGTGGAAAATCGTGGTGTTGCACTGAAATATATTTTAGATATGGGTATTATTCCATCTGAAACAGTCCAGATTGCGGCTGTTGCAAATGATTGTGATTCTATACATTATTTGATACAGGCGGGTATTACCCCATCGTTCGTTGTACAATTTGCTGCGGTTCGTTCAGGTTGGCGTGCGTTGTATTGGATTGTATCTGCGGGGATAGAACCCGACAGGATGGTGCAAATGGTCGCCGTCCGCCAGAATGTCCAAGCGGCAAGTTTGCTGAAAAATCCTTCGCCGCGTGTATTGAAATATTTGGCGAATATAAATACAGCCAAAAAAACACGTTAGCAAACTGAATACACGCAACGATACAAAAATAAAAAATTTGTCAATAAAGGCTTGACAACAAAAAAAATAGTGCTATATTTTGCGTAACCAAACAAGGGGAACAAATATGAAAAAAGTAATTTTGTCTGGATTGGCGGCTGCATTGGTTTGTGTTTCTGCAAATGCATCTGATGGTGGCTTGTACTTGGACACAGAACGTGTTGAAACACGCAGTCAGCAATATGTTGATTCTGATGTTTATACTGCACGTCAATATGTCGCACCGCGCGCGGTTGTTGACATCCCACGCCCATGCGCATATTCTGCGGGTAATCCATTTTCAGTTAAAACACACACCGAAGTAATTGATCATTACCAAATGTATCAACCGGTTGTTACATATATGCCAGCAGGCACATATTCACAACGTCGTGTTGTTGAAAATCCACGTCCACGTTGTGGTCGCTGTGGTTATTAAAAAATCGCCCAAATGGGCGATTTTTATTCTTCTGTTTTGATTTCCAAAACCTTGACCTTGAATACAACATCTTTACCAGCCAAGTGTGGAACGTAATTTGTCGGGAATGTTAATTTAACATCGCGTTCTTCGCCAACTTCGGCACCAACCAGTTGTTCTTCAAACCCAGGGACAAATTGACCGCTGCCCAGTTTTAACGGAAAGTTTTCGGCTGTTCCACCTGCAAACTGTTCACCATCCAGCAATCCCATAAAGTTAATCATAACTGTATCGCCGTTTTTCGCAGCGGCATATACATCAGATGCAGCAAACGCAACCGCGCCACATACACCCAGTACACAAGCAATTTTTTTCATATTTCCTTCCTTTTGTTTTGCTTTGGTTTAATTTGTGTTAATTGTTATATACGCAACGGAACCCATATTCGCGCACTGTTGTCCCTTCGGCAGCAATACGATAGTCAAAATATGGTGTTGGACGCATTAACTCAAAAGACGGGCGGTCATACACAACAACAATGCTTTCTGTATTGCGACCGCATACGCGTTTCATTTCATAATCTGCAACACGCGCCAAGACCGTTCGCGAATCGGCATCAACATCCATACCATCGGCATTTTGCATCAGTTGCAGACGCATTTCGCGCAAATCAGAATCCCCCAGTAATATTTGCACGCGAACCATTGTGCCATGATATTCTTGCCAGCGGGTTTCCATCCGTGATGTGTTCCAGCGATTGCTTAATGCTTCTTTTTCAGCCGGTGTTTGTGGTCTGTATGCATCAATTTCAGAATATTCATTTTCTGCGATCATCATTTCGGCTGTTTGTTCGTTATAATACGGCGCATCTGGCCCGCCGTTTGCAAAATCATCTTCGTTATAAGGTCTGTCGTTTGTACATGCACCCAACAAGAACAGCGCAGACAACGCATAAATCCAGGATTTTGTCATCTTTTTCCCCTTTTTGATAAATTGATATTAGCAAATAAACTTTTTTGATTCAAGCACCGATTTATGATAAAATATAAAAAGTAATGTCTAGTATTGTTCTGGAATCTTTATTAAAACCGCTGGCGGAATTTTATTCGCCATCGTTCGTAGAAGAAATCGCGATAAATCATGCCGGCCAGGTTTGGTTGCGCGTGCATGGCGCACGCGTGCCGTGGGTCGCATATAATGCTGAAATTTTAAGTAAACAATATTTGGTTGATTTAATTCATACTGTGGCAAATATCTATGAACGTCCGTTTGATCCAATTCACGGTATGCCTGTTGTGTACGCAACATTGCCAGGTAATCATCGCTTTACCGCAATCGCAGGCCCCAATGTTCAATATGACGAAAATGATGTAACAGGTGGGGTGGCATTAAATATTCGTGGTGGTAACGCGCCAGAAATTGATTTTTCAACATATCACTTGAAACGTGGACAGAAATTAATGACGGTTAAACCGCGTGGCAAAACGCGCCCAGATGACCCATATGACAGGTTAATGGGCGCAATTAATGACGGCAGTCCGATTATTATCAGTGGTGCAACATCAACCGGTAAAACAACGTTCTTGAATCATATGTTAACATTGATTGACCAAAACAGTCGTGTTATCACTGTTGAAGATGCGCGCGAAATTAATGTGCCCCAGGCAAATCGGGTACATTTTGTGTTATCGCGCACAGAACAAACAAATGATTTTAATTATGCGCGATTGTTGGACTTGGTTGTGCGTATGACCCCTGATGTTATTATTGGCGGTGAAATTTCAACGGATAACGCATCTGTATTATGGGAAATGCTGGGGACGGGACACGACCATTTCTATACCACAATCCACGCAGAAAGTGCCGATGCCGCGTATGCTGCATTTGCAGACAGAATATTGCATACGCAACCAGCATATGACAGGTCTGAATTAATTGCGGAAATGAAGAAAAAAATACGTGTTGTACAACTGGCACGCGATGGGTCTTTGCGCGCCGTAACCGAGGTTGTATAATAAAAAAACAATACAAATTAATAAACAAAGGAATGTAAAATGGCAAAAGAATTAAAATATGATGGTTCTGATAAAGAATTATTGGAATTGGGATTGATTTCCGAAGAAGGTACTGTTTTAGACCGAAATAAATTTAACCTGTATATGAAAGAGGTTGCCCAACGCGAAGAATACAAGAAAAATCAAGAAATGATTGATGCGGGTATCGTTGACGAAAGCGGTCGCGTTCTGGATGCGGATAAATTGCGCGAATACCAGGCAAATATGCTGGATAAAAAATTGGCAGAACAAGATAAATTATCTGGACAGCCCAAGGCAGGTTTATTTCGTCGTGCAATCCAGAAAATGCACGCAAAATTCAGCAATAATAAAACAATGCAAATGCCACAAAACGATAATACCAGGTAAATTATAAACAAAGGGAGGATATTATGATTGATTATAATTTAACAATACAAAAGTTTTTTGATACAGCAATTCAATACTTGGAAAAACGCGCATCATTGGCCAAAGACACAGATGAATTAGAATATATTCACAAGACACTGGATTATATGCATGTTGTAAAACAAGACCCGGCTAATTATTATAATTATTCTAAAACAATGGATACTTTGTATGGTTTTTTGCGTGGGAACGATAACAGTGTATTGTTGGCTGTGCGTAATGTATTGTACAAGATTAGTCAATTATATGATAGACCCAAAGATGAAGAACGCAAAAACGATTTGTTACAGGCAATAAAAAGTTTTAATTATTCAATATCAACCAATATATTGCGTGATTTTATTTATCCGTTTCGTTCTGTGAAAAGTTTTGCAGTAAATGTTAATGCTGAAAAATCAAAATAAAAAACCGCCCAGTGGGCGGTTTTTTAATAGATTTTATGTTTTTTATGTTATATAATGCATTTTGCAATGGGTGAATACTATTGTGGGGTGTAAGAACCCGAATCCAAAGCATCCCATTCGGGATGACGTCCAATCTGTTGGTTGGAGGGCGCCGAATATATTGAATAAGGCGCACTATCTCTTTGGAATAGTTCTTAACCTCCAACCCACCAGTTAATCGCGGTGGTATTTTTTTAACCATGGGGAATACGATGATAACAAGACGTTATAATGATGAAGTTGACGCCATACAACCAAATATAGTTGTCGCAAACTTGGCTGAATTTGTCGGACGATACCCCAATTATAAATTGGATATAGTATCGGTTTATTTGTTAAGGAATGTTCTGAACAGGCAATTAAGGTTACACTTTATTGATACAGAAAAAGATATCACAGTTCCAACTTATGTTATGTAACAATCGGTGTTTTTAAGCCTGAATACATTTTTGGCTGTAATTCCACATAACCATTGGTCCAATATCTGTCAGACGCATCTTGCGCCGAAATTGGAATATACCAAAAAATTCGTGTTTGATATTGTTAAAACCTGCATATTCCCAATCAATAATACCAACAATATCCATTGTGTCTGGATTTACGATAATATTACTGCACATATCGCCATGCACCAGCCCAATTTCATCGCCCGCGATGCGCATATCCGCCAGTTCTGGATAGTCTGCATTAAACATCGCCCAAATAATTTCAGTTATTTGTGCCGCAATCTTGTCGCGATTTTTCATTATCTGGGTCAGTGGCATATCAACCAGTACGCGCCCCGGTATCATATTCGCACGATATACCAAATACCCATCAATATTGCGCAGTTCAATATGTGGCACCATAACGGGCAATATGTGCGCCACCGCATCAGTAATGCGTTTTTCGTGATTAAATTTATCTGCGGCATCTGGTTCATCATTATGCTTGCGTATCTTGAATACTGTATCGCCAACAATGAATGCCAAACTGCCGCCGCCCTTGGCCAGACGAAATTTTTTCCATGGTAAATCTGGGTATGTGCGCCGCAACGTGCGCAATTTACGCCCATAATCAAAACATTTTTCCAAACGCCACCACCGCCGCACGCGCGGAAACGGTATTAAATAAGATAATGCCCATAAAAAATTAAAAAAACTGCGCCACATATGTTTTCCTGTTATTTGTTATAAATGGTATTGAATTTAAGAAAAAAAACAAGTACTTTATAATTATGTTTAATTCTGGCGATATTGTAAAGGTTCTGATTCCAAATGTCATAAACACGGGTTATGACTATCGCTTGTGCGGGGCGGCAAAACTGGGGCAATTTGTGCGCGTAACGGTTATGAATCGCCCATATGTCGGTGTTATATGGGGAATCGGGGACGGTGGTTTGGCACCAGATAAAATAAAAAATGTATCTGAAATTTTTGATAGTGGTTTGTCTGTTCCAGATTTGCAATGGATAAAACAAATGTCTGATTGGACATTGATGACACCGGGTGCGGTATTACGATTGATAATAAATGTGCCAGATGCTTTTTCGCCACCAAAAACAGAACAGTTATATGCATATAATAACGATGCTAATATTCGTATGACAGATACGCGTCAACGCGTGTCTGATGCGTTCGCATCAAATGACAATACGCCGATGACAATAAATGATATTCGTAATATATCACATGTGTCTGGTGCTGTTGTAAATACATTGATAAAAAACGGGACACTGATTCCAGTCGCACAACAAATCAAAAATCAAACATCAGATATCAGAGATTATTCTGACAGTGGTAATATCAAATTAAACGATGAACAATCGGCGGCGGCGACGGAAATTGGTCGCGCCATTGACCAGGGCGGTTTTTCTGTGTACTTGATTGATGGTATTACCGGTTCTGGCAAAACACAGGTTTATTTTGATGCCGCATGGCGTGCATACAGTCGCGGAAAATCTGTATTATTGATGATGCCTGAAATTGCGTTAACGGCACAATTTATGTCGCGTTTTGTGGCGCGATTTGGTGCCACACCAATTGTTTGGCACAGTAATTTAACCGCGGCGCGGCGGCGTGAAATATGGCGCGGTGTTGCGCGCGGTGAAATTAAAATGGTTGTCGGTACGCGCAGTGCATTATTCTTGCCATGGCAAAACTTGGGCTTGATTGTTGTTGATGAAGAACACGACACATCGTACAAGCAAGAAGATATGGGTAATTATCACGCGCGTGATATGGCGGTGCTGCGTGCAAAAATTGCAGGTTTTCCCGTTGTTTTAGCCAGTGCCACCCCATCCGCAGAAACTGTGCAAAATGTTTTATCTGGTAAATACAAAATATTAAAATTAACTTCGCGATATGGTGGCGCAACATTACCAGCAATATCTGTAATTGATTTGCGTGAAAATCGGTCAGATGAATATACACTTGGTGATGATACATTTTCTGGAACATTATCTGCACCATTGTGTAATGCCATACGCGAAACACTGGATTCTGGACAACAGGTTATGCTGTTTATAAATCGGCGCGGATTCGCCCCGATTGTCCAGTGCAAGAAATGTGGATGGGTTGCCCAATGTCCTGATTGCAGTGTTGGGATGACCTATCATAAACATATTGGAAAATTATTGTGTCATATGTGCGGACGCAGTGTGCAAATGCCACAAACATGTCCTGATTGTGGTGGTGCGGTTTCAACACGTGGTGCGGGCCTGGAAAAGATAGAGCAAGAAGTTCATGCACGTTTTCCAACCGTGCGAACGGCGTTGGTGTCCAGTGATACAATTTCTTCGCGCCAAGGTTTGGAACGTTTGGTTCATAAAATGGAATCAGGCGAAATAGATGTTGTAATTGGTACCCAGATTTTAGCCAAAGGACACCATTTCCCAAATCTGACATTGGTTGGCGTGGTGGATGCGGATATGGGTCTGTATGGCACAGATTTTCGTGCCGCCGAACATACTTTCCAACAATTATTCCAGGTTGCTGGTCGTGCAGGGCGGGGTGAAATTCCGGGACGGGTTTTATTGCAAACATATCAACCAGATAATCCTGTCTTGGGCGCAATTTGTGCGTGTAATCGTGATGCATTTATGGCGCAAGATATGGAATCGCGCCGCGCCGCACAAATGCCGCCGTTTGGGCAATTAATTGCGCTGGTTATTGAATGTGAAAAAGAACAAATATTAAAGAAATTTTGTGAAACATTGGCGGCAACGGCGCCAAATATTGTCGGTGCAAAGATTATGGGGCCCATTGTCGCCCAGGTTTATCAGATACGCCGTTGGTATCGTATGCGGTTCTTGATTATGGGGCCGGCAAACGCGCGACTGCAACCGGCGGTAAATATGTGGTTGCAAAAAGTTAAGGTCCCTGCAAATATTCGTATAAAAATAGATGTAAATCCCCAGAATTTTATGTAAAACTACTTGACAATATATAAAATAGTACTATATTAGCACCGTCAATTAATAAACCAACAGGGGGATAAAATGGCAACTGTAAAACAGATAACTGCTGAATATAAAGAATTTATATCCAGAGAAGTCATAGACCAATTTGGTGGTTCGTATCAAACATATGAAACATTGGGAAAAGTGTGGCGTCAAAAAATGAAATATAATCCAGCCCAAGAAGAATTCTTAATCAGACGCACAAAACTGTTTCTGAATGTACAAGATAAATCTGTACAAAATAATATGAATCAGATGTTTCGCATTTCGTGCAATATCGCAGATTATTTATCAAAATATTTGGTGAAAAAATCTTCATTATTAACACGCAAAAATGTGGCGAACAAAGTGGTTAAGACAGTGTTCTTGGATGACGACAGATTTAATATGAAGTTTCGTAACTTGTACAAAGACCCAATTGATTTAACCAATGAAAAATATGTTGCGTCAAATCCTGGGGTTGTTGCGATGTACATTGCAAACCAAGAAAAATCAAAATAAAAATCGCCCATTGGGCGATTTTTATTAGTCTATATTTGTAATTTCACTGTCTGCATTAAACTGTGTACGAAACCATGTGCGCTGGCGTTTGGCATATTGATTTGTTTTGGTAATCCAATCAGAAATACAATCATCCAAACTTTTTTCGCCACGCAGGTATGCACAAATTTGCGCCGCACCAATCGCACGGCGTGTGTCCCATCCTGCGGCGATTATGCGACGACCTTCATCAATTGCGCCGCCGTTTATCATTTCTGGGATGCGCGCAGCAATGCGTTGTTTTAATACATCAACTGGCGGATTTATCAGAATTCTTGTCGGTGTCGGTGTAATTGCACCAACGCGTGGCAGGTTCTGAAATTCAGAGATATGTTTGCCTGTTTGTAAAAATACTTCTAATGCGCGTGATATGCGTTGTGGGTCGGTCGCAGTAAAATTTTCTGGTAACATTTTTTTTGCCGCATTAATATCGCGTGCGACCATTTCGCGCGCACGCACACGCACATCATTGTCAATATCAGGCATTGGTGAAATGCCATTTATAATCGCATTTATATAATAACCTGTGCCACCAACAAAAATTGGTACGCGCCCCGCATCAATCGCCGCATTATATTCTAAGCGTGCCATATTCAGATATTCAACCACACTGATTTGTTTGTCCAACGGCAGTATTGAAAACAAGCGATATGGAATTCCATTAATTTGGTTGTTGGCTGTTGGTTGTTGATTGTCAGGTAGTTCTGCGAATGGCGATGCAGAAATATTTTCAATCCCCGCATAGATTTGTACGCTGTCGCAATTTATAATAGTGCCACCCACGCGCATTGCCAGTTTGTGTGCGAATGCGGATTTGCCAGATGCCGTGGGGCCTGTAATAATATATGACTCTGTTTTCATAATGTTGATTATAGTACGGAATTTTTTCCATGCAATTAAATATTGGCATATTAGAAATTATAGTGCTATTATTTACACCAATCCGTAAACGGAAATAAAAGAAAGGAATAAAATTATGTCAAAAGTAAAAGTTGCAATTAATGGCTTTGGTCGTATTGGACGCTTGGTATTGCGCGCGGCTTTGGAATCAGGGCGCGATGATATTGAATTTGTTGCGGTGAACGATTTGGCACCGGCGGAACAAAATGCATATTTATTACAGTATGATTCTGTGCATGGTAAGTTGAATATTGATGTGAAACTGGACGGTGAATATATCATCGCCGGGAACCAGAAAATAAAATGCATATCTGAAAAAGACCCAACAAAATTACCGTGGGGCGAAATGGGCGTTGATGTTGTTATGGAATGCACTGGTATCTTTACCGCCGCAGACAAGGCGCGTGTACATCTGGATGCGGGTGCAAAACGTGTGTTGGTTTCTGCACCATCGGCTGGCGCAGATAAAACAATTGTTTATGGTGTTAATGAAAATACATTAACTGCGGACGATAAAATTGTATCAAATGCATCGTGCACAACGAATTGCCTGGCACCTGTTGCAAAAGTACTGGATGAAAAATTCGGAATTGTGTCTGGATGGATGACAACGGTTCATGCATATACAGGCGACCAGCAGTTGTTGGATAAAAATCACAAGGATTTTCGTCGCGCGCGTGCGGCGGCACTGTCTATGATTCCAACATCAACTGGCGCCGCCAAGGCAATTGGACTGGTTCTGCCAAAATTGGCTGGCAAATTAGATGGTATGGCAATTCGCGTTCCAACCCCGGACGTATCTGTCGTTGAATTGGTTGTCAATACAGAACGCAGTGCCACAGTTGATGCGGTTAATGATGCAATGAAATCTGCCCAGTCGCGTACATTTGGTTATAATGATGCGCCATTGGTATCTGTTGACTTTACGCACGATGCGCACAGTTCAATATTTGATGCCGCACAAACAAAAGTACTGGGTGATAAATTGATTCATGTAACCGCATGGTACGATAATGAATGGGGATTTTCTAATCGTATGGGGGATACAGCGGTATTAATGGGAAAACTGATTAAGTAAGAAAAAACGCCCATTTGGGCGTTTTTTGTTTGTATTATTTTGATGTTTTTTCTATAATTCACATATGGCAGATAAGGCAGATTTATTTATATTGGCAGAACATGCCGAACTGATGAAAAAATTATCGGCATGGGATATTGCGTATCATCAAAAAGATGCGCCGGTTGTTGACGATGCAACATATGATGCGGCAAAGCATCGCGCATTAGAACTGGAACAAAAATATCCAGAATTAGCAAAAAATGGTGCATCACAAAATGTTGGTGCGGCGGTCGCAACCAAATTTCGTTCGTTTCCACACAGTGTGCCAATGTTATCTATATCAGATGTTTTTGATGAAAAAGATGTCGCTGAATGGTTTAATAAATTAACAGATAAAGATGTATTTATTGAATTAAAAGTTGATGGTTTGTCTTTTTCTGCACGATATGAAAATGGTGTGTTTGTGCGCGGATTGACCAGGGGCAGTGGTGCAATCGGCGAAGATATCACAGAAAACTTGAAAACAATACCTGATATTCCAAAAAAACTGGCTGGTAAATTTCCTGATATCATAGAAGTGCGCGGCGAAGTTTATATGTTGCGCGATGATTTTATCGCATTGAATGAATCGTCGTCCAAGAAATTTGCAAACCCACGCAATGCGGCGGCGGGGTCGTTACGACAATTAAATCCGGCAATAACTGCATCGCGACGATTGTCTGCATTTGCATATACTTATGGTGAATTGTCCGCGCGTGATTGGAATACACAAAGTGAATATTTTGACAGATTGGAATCGTGGGGTTTTCGTACAACGCGTCAATATGCGCGCCGTGCGAACACAATGGATGAAATCCAAGAACACTATAATCACATAATGATGACGCGTGATAAAATTCCATTTGATATTGATGGCTTGGTTATCAAGGTAAATAATATTGATATACAAGAGAAAATGGGTGCGCGTGCAAATTCCCCCCGGTGGGAAGTGGCGTATAAATTTCCTGCGGCGCGTGCAATAACACGATTAAACGATATTACAATCCAGGTGGGGCGCACGGGTGTTTTAACGCCTGTGGCAGAATTGTCGCCAATAAACATCGGCGGTGTCGTTGTGTCGCGTGCAACATTACATAATGCAGATGAAATTGCACGATTAAATATTCGTGTTGGTGATATGGTAATTGTTCAACGTGCGGGTGATGTAATTCCACAAATCATTGGTGTTGCAGAATCTGGTAATGGTGAAAAATTTATATTCCCAGAAATTTGCCCGGTTTGTGGTGCATCTGTGGTTCAAGAATCAGGCGCGGTTGCGCGCAAATGCGTAAATTCACTGTCGTGCCCGGCGCAACGCGTGGGTGAATTGGAACACTTTGTTTCGCGCAAGGGTTTTGATATAGAAGGTTTGGGCCCACGCCAGTTGGAATTATTCATATCGCGTGGTTGGATAAAATCGCCATCTGATATATTTACATTGATTGAAAATTATGGACAAGAAATTAAGAATCTTGATGGGTTTGGTGAAAAATCTGTGGCTAATTTGCGTGATGCGATTGCGCGCGCACGCGATATTGATTTGCATCGGTTTTTATATGCGATTGGAATCCCAGATGTTGGTGAAGTAACCGCAAAAATCTTGGCGCGTGCGTTTGGCAATTTTGATTCAGTGCGTAATGCACAGATGTGGAAACTGCAACAAATTGATGGCATTGGTTCTGTTATGGCAAACGAAATTGTATCATTTTTCACAGATGAAAATAATTCGCGCGTTTTAGATGATTTATTAAAATATGTTCGTATTGCCGCGGTTGATGTGGCAATGCCTGATAATGATGGGCCACTGGCGGGCAAAAAGATTGTGTTAACAGGAACTTTATCAAATTACACGCGTGACGCGGCGCGTGAAATCCTGGAACAGATGGGTGCAAAAGTGCAGGGCAGTGTATCACCCAAAACAGATATTGTAATCGCCGGTGCAGATGCGGGTTCTAAACTGGCGCGTGCCAATGAACTGGGAATAACAATTTGGGATGAATCAGAATTTGTAAAAAATATTACATTGCACGATTAATGAAACGTCGCAAAGTGATTGTTTGCACATTCAGAATTCTGGCGATTTTCGCCTTGGGTGTTCCGATTGATAATAAGTGGCGAATTTGCTTTGCATTTCTGGATAATTTTAATTTTTTAGATTGTGCTGACAATGGCCGCCCCAGTTTTTTTCCGCGTGCGCGTATGTTATCCAATGATGCCTTGGTTCGTTGACTGATTAAGTTTCGTTCAATTTCTGCAGATAATCCAAATGCAAACGCCATAACTTTGGATTGAATGTCGTTTCCCAAACGATAATTTTCTTTGATTGTCCAAACCTGACAATTTTTTCCCAGACAACATTCCAGAATTCGCATAACTTCCAGTAAAGACCGTCCCAGACGTGATATCTCGGCTGCAATTAAAATATCGCCATCGCATAATGTATCCAGCAATTCCCCCAGTTTTCGTTTGTGCAATGGTTGTCGCGAAGATATAGTTTCAACAATCCATTTATCAATATTTAAATTGTTTGATTTACAAAATTTTTCAATTTCATATTTTTGATGTTCTGTATTTTGTTTATCAGAACTGATACGAATATATCCAATCACAGACATTTGTATTTTACTCCTATTTTTATGTTTAGAAAGTGGTTAATTTTAACGAACGATTTGACCATCTGGAAAAAGATATGTCCGCAGGCATCGCCAGTGCCGCTGCATTGTCCGCCGTAGAGGTTACCAATGTAACACGTGGCGAAGTATCTGTGGGCGGTGGTTATGGGTATCATAACAGCCAATCCGCAGTTGCATTTGGCGCAGCAATGGGTTTAACAGACAATTGGTCTGTTAATGCTGGCGCAGGAATATCTGGTTCTAATACTACATTCCGTGCCGGAACAAATTACAAATTCAAGTTGTTTTAATTTGTTTATGTGATTTTTTACCTCCTGGGGGATGTCAAGATTTGGCATCCCCTGTTTGTTTACAATAAATTTAATATGTGATAGAATAACCGTACAAAGGATGTGTATATGTTATTCAGTATTATTTTTTTAATCATAGGATTCTTTTTGTTAATCCGTGGCGCAAATGCTTTTGTAGAAGGGGCAGGTGCATTGGCACAAAAAATGCGTGTCCCAGAAATTATAATCGGATTGACTGTGGTTGCCATCGGAACATCCGCACCCGAGGCCGCAATTAGTATTGTATCTGCGGTACATGAATCTGGTGGTGTCGCAATTGGTAATGTTCTGGGCAGTAATATAGCAAATATTTTATTAATAATGGGTGTGGCGGCTATTGTGCATTCTTTTACAATTCAATCAAATACAATTAAATATGAAATACCATTTGCTGTTTTAATAACATTGTCGCTGATGATACTGGGTGGCTATTACGGTGTTATATCACGACCAATCGCATTGTTTTTGTGTGGATTATTGGTGCTGTTTGTTTGTTATGCAATTCGCGTGTCGCGCCAACAAAAACAGTCGCAGATAGATATTATACCAATGCATAGTGGTAAAATTGCGTTGTATATTATTGGTGGTTTGTCAGTATTAATTATTGGCAGTGAATTAACAGTTAATTCTGCAATTGAAATTGCACGCGCATTAAATGTATCTGAACGTATAATCGGGTTAACTATTATTGCTATTGGAACCAGTTTGCCTGAATTTGCAACTGTGATTTCTGCAGCAATAAAAAAACGACCTGATTTGGCGGTTGGCGGAATTGTTGGATCTAATATATTTAATATATTATTCGTCTTGGGGGTTGCGGGTATAATTCATCCGATACCTTTCCAATACGCGTTTATATTTGATTGTGCAGTTGCATTATTAGCCGTGGCAATGTTGTGGGTGTTCGCGCTATACAGAACAAAACTAATGCGCCACCATGGAATTATATTCTTGGGTTTATATGTTCTGTATATCTTGTATTTGGTTTTGTACAGTTGATGGCAAAAAATTGCGTTCGACTCATTGCTGAAATCGAACGGCTATCTATCGTTGCTCAGATGTATAAGCATATGTCGAACACGCGATATCTTAGATTTGCTTAGTTTGGGTAAAAGTATTGAAAAGATTTTGCAGCGTTATCCGGTGTAGATATGTCAACCCAGCAGGAATCAGGCAAAAATGTCAAAATGACACCAAAGCCACCCATCTGCTCAACTGACATACGGATTAACAGGCATAAGAATTGGAAATAAAAATGCCGGATTTCTGCGGGTTTGCGGGCTTTTTAGACATACGGACCAACGGTCCGTATGTCAAATGTATGATATTGAAAATATAGTCTAACTATATGCTAACGAACTTACATACGGCATTTTTCGTGTGATCCCCAATATCTTAAATAAAATCTTATTTAATAAATTAAATAAACATACATTTAAGCCAAACATACA
>CAMOFE010000017.1 GCA_946613195.1 uncultured Alphaproteobacteria bacterium | reverse complement strand
CCATACTGGTGCCGAAGGTATTGAAATAGACGCCAGTCGTAATGTCAGGGTTGATTTGACCCCAAATACATCTGGATTGACATTTGATGGAACAGGTGATACTGCCACATTAAAGCACAGCAACCAAATTACCGCAGGTACAGCGGGTTCAACCGCCGCAACCAGTGGTGCATCCATATCTATTCCATACGTATCATACGATGCCCAAGGTCATATTACGGCATCTGGTACGCGTACGCATACAGTCAATGTTACTGATAAAGACGATGGTGTAACTGCTGCATCGGGTGTTACAAATCGCTATGCGTCATCTACAACCGGGGCGTCAACTGCGGCAAAAGCCGCGAATATTACCACCGGTACATTCAATCTGGAACCGGGTGCACGCGTTACGGTACAGTTCAGTGCCGCCAATACTGCCAATACCCCAACATTGAATATTAACGGTACGGGGGCAAAAAATATATTCCACAAAGGTGCACAGATAACATCTGGTGCAAACAAAGCATTATTGGCAGGTGCCGTGGATTTTGTGTATGACGGAACACAGTATAACCTGGTCGGAAATTATATAGATACAAACACACAGGATGGTAATGAACAAATGGAAAATGGTATCGCGACACAGGTTGTAGCAGGTTCGGATGCAAACCATAAAAAAACAAATGTTTTGTATGCTTCTGATTTGAGCGTTAATAATAATAATCAATTAACGCACACAAATACAATTACAGCGGGGACAATTGGTTCATCCAGTGCCAGCAGTGGTTCAACCATCGCGATTCCATGGGCAACATATGATGCCAATGGTCATATCACGGGCAAGGGTACGCATACGCATACTGTTACCGGGTTTGCAACAACAGACACAAATACGGAAACCAAGTGTCCATTGGGTTGGGCGGTTGTTGGTGATCAATGCTTTTACGTGTTGCAGTCCAGTAACAGCCAAGAAAATACTGCAAATACAGAAATTGCATCCAGTGTGCTGAATGTGGGCGCGGCGTTGCCAACAACAACACAACCAACAACGAACTAAATGTTCTGTTGATTGTATCAGATTTCGGGGTGTGTGGTGGAAATCCCATGGCCAACCACCCCGACAGGACGATGTCTGAAATATGATATCGGTTATAGTGAAAAGAGTTAAAGCAGGGATTGCAAACAACAACAACAAAAGGAAACAATTATGAAAAAAATTGCAACTTTGACGGTGTCCTTGGTGGCGGTCTTGTCCGTAACCGCGGGGGCACGCGCAAATACCCCGCCGACTGGTATCGCATCGGGTGAATGGGTTAACAAATACTTTGTTGACTTTACAGAACACGACTGGCCCACTATGACCAGTGATAACAATGCAACAGAATTGGTTACATATGTCAAGGGTAATACCGCAACCGGTGCCGTTGATCGTAAAAAAGTTACGATTGGTTCTAACCTGAGTGTGGATAACGGTGTCTTGAATGCAACCGATACCACATACACCGCTGGTGATAACACGGTTACAATTGATGCATCAAACCATACAATTACTGGTAATTATCAAGCAGGAACAAATGTTCAGATTAATGGCAATGTTATCAGCGCAACCGATACCAATACAACATATACTGCCGGTGATGCGTTGGAATTAGATGGTACAGAATTTAATGTTTTGCCTGATAACAGTACAATTAAAATCAATGGACAAAATCAGTTGTATGTTGACTTGGCAAATGTGCAATCTGATCCGTACCATGCAGACGAAGTAACGGTGCACTTGGATCCAACAAGCAGAACGTTCAGTGGTATGTATACAGGTGGTACTAATGTTACAATTACCGGTAATACAATCGCGGCGACCGATACCAAGTATCAAGCGGGGCACGCAACCAATGTTACCGACAACGGTCCGGTTGATGTAAAGCATGATGCATCCAAGGCTATTAAATACGACAGTACAGGCGATCAAATCTATGTCGGTGTTGATACAACAACAATTACTTATGATAGTAATGGTAACTTGACCACAACATTTACCGATACAGATACAAATACCGAAATGGTTTGCCCGGCGGGCTATGTTCGCACGAAAAACAATCGTTGCGACCGTATCTTAATCGCGGGTGATACCCAGGTTGATACATCCCAAGACCCGGCTGCAATTACCACAACCGAAACAGCAAACGGCGCATTGACTGTAACAATGTCTGCGACCGATGCACCGACTGTGGCAACGGCAACATATGCACCGACAAATGTGGGTGGCACAGGTTGGTAATAAATACTTGATGTGTCCCACGGACACGTGGGACACATCAATATAAAGAGCAAAGAGCAGAGAGCAATGTATTCAATCTCTGCTTCGCGGGGTTTCGCAATGACAAAAGAGAATTGTGGCCAGTGCGAATAAATAAACAACAATGTCTATTTATTCGTATGAAAACACAAAACTAAAAAGGGAAAAAAGTATGAAACAGGCATGTAAAATATTCATAATGGGGGCTGTTATCACAATGATTGGTGCCACAGCACATGCTGTTGGGGAACCAGGCGGTATCGCAACCGGCGAATGGGTCAATAAATACTTTGTGGATTTTGATGATTTTCAGAATCAAACAGAAACTAACCCTGTAAATGTTGTTGTCGGTGTCAGCAAAAATGCGACCAGTGATAAAATTGATGTTAAATTAGCACCAATCAGCAGTATCGCCGGAACACAATACACCGAAAATGAGGCAATTGATATTAATAGCAACAATGAAATCAGTGTTGCCAGATCAGCAAATGGCGCATTGGGACTGGATGGCAGTGGCGCATCGTCTACACTGAAAGTTAATACCGGGGATTCTGTTACAATTACAAATAATGCATTGGAAGTCGTGCCAAATATAGTGCAAGCAATCAGACAAGACACAGACGGTGTCGGTTTGGCAATTGATACGGATACAATGGATTTTGTTAACGATGTAACTATGCCTGGCGGGAAAAAATTGAGCGCAAAAGTAAAAACATATACAGGTGATGAAACAACGATTCATGTAGATAGCACTAGTAATGTAATATCGTCTTTGGTAACAGATACAAATACTAAGTATAAAGAAGAAATAGATTCACCTGTAGAAGTTATTCAACCATC
Source organism: uncultured Alphaproteobacteria bacterium (assembly GCA_946613195.1). Classification (GTDB taxonomy): domain Bacteria; phylum Pseudomonadota; class Alphaproteobacteria; order Rs-D84; family Rs-D84; genus Enterousia. Next base: position 17,545 of record CAMOFE010000017.1, on the reverse strand, counting down.
AGATGTAAACGGCTTTGGAACAATTAATATAAAATATGATGGTACGACAATTAAAAAGAATACTAGTAACCAGTTGTATGTTGATGTCAGTGCTGTTGCAAATGGTGATGGTAATACAGAAAACGCTTGTCCAGAGGGATATATTCGTATGGGAACACAGGCGTCTGGACATTGTTTCTTGATGTTGACTGCAGATACAAATAAAGATCCAGATAACAATCAACCTGCAAAAATTACGCATGGTGGGATGTTGACAGATTTGGTTAAAGATACAGAGTGTAATGGAACAACTGCGTGTTCTCCTTCGCAAGTGCCCTAAGATTACGTAAAATCAACAAGAGTTTGTGTGATGTGTGTGTACCACCGCCGTTTGGCGGTGGTTTTTTTATTAAGTGGTATACGCGTTCTTCCTGTGTCGCTTGGGCTTTTGCCCTGCGCGCAACCTTCGCCTGGCGGCTGCGGTTTCATCGCGAGCGATAGCGTGGCGATCCAGTCAGTGATGTCGCGCGCAACGCGCGCACTCTATTTACTGGATTGCGGTCCTTGGCTCGCAATGACAAAAGATAAACACTAACAATCATAAATTAAATATTCACTGGTTGACACGCGATTCGGAATTATGGTAAAATAGTCATATTAAGAGAGATTATGTTAATAATGCGCCGATTTCTGATGTTGTTCGCATCTTTTGTTGCAACCGCGATTTGCGGAACGGTTGCGTTTGCGGATGATTCATCAACCAAAGGTCTGGCATCGGGCAAGTGGGTTAATAAATATTTCGTGGACTTTAATGATGTAACCGAGGTTGCAGACACAAGTGTTACAAACGCTTCTTTGCCAAAATTAATCACAACAATTGCGCCGTTAAACCCACAATCAGGGGATAACAAGGTCCAGGTCAAAGAAGTTCCAATAGATGGCACTTCTATCAAGGTTAATGGTACAAACAGGGTAGTTTATGCCGATATCATCGCCCAGGCATTGTATTACACAACAACAAATACAACAGGTTCCACCACATCAAATTGGTCAAATACATATGGAACAACTGCCAACAAAGGATTGGTTGTATCCAGTGTTGATATTGCAACGGTTAATAATCAAAAGACATTAAAAGTCAAACTGGATAATATAAAGGTGCCGGTTGGTGCGGCAACAACGACTAATAATTATGCAACCATCTGGGTTCAAGATTAACCCGACTTTCCACATTGTTATAAACTAGACAAAGCACAGGGCATAAGTGTTTTTCTAATCCTGTCATACTCGGGCTTGACCCGTGGAATGACAGGAAAGAAACTAACAATTACAAAGCAGAGAAAAAACGTCAACCAATAACCAACCACCAACAACATACAACCAATAACCATAAATAATTTTATTCCTGCGTTGACACACGATTCGTTGTTGTGGTATAATTACAAATAATAGAGAGATATGTTCATAATGCATCCATTGTTGATGTTGATTGCATTTTTTATTGTAACTGCGTTCAGCGGTGGTGTTGCGTGTGCCGCGGGCGAACCAGGCGGTATCGCGACGGGTGATTGGGTTAATAAGCATTTTGTTGACTTTACAGAAGACGATTGGCCAGATAGTGTGGATTCTCCAAATCTCGCTGGACAGACTGGATATAAAAAAGATTTGTCTACTAGTACCAGTGATGTAAAAATTTTAACTGGTGTAGAGGGGGTTGAACAGTCAGGTAATACCCCTGGGTATGTACAACGTAAATATATAAAACTGGGGTCGGGTTTTGATGTAAGTGGTGACGGTACGTTGACGGTGAATTTTAATCAAAGACCCGACAAGGATGACGGTGTTGTAGCAGATAATACAACCGGTATTACAAATCGCTATGCGGAATGTTCAACCGCGGCTGGCACCGCTGCCAAGACGGCAAGCATACAGGCAGGAACATTAATATTAGAAAAGGGTGCGCGCGTTACGGTTAATTTTACCAATGCCAACACTGCCGCAAACCCAACATTAAAGATAACAAATGGTAACAACCCCGTCGAAAAACCGATTTATCACGCTGGTGTCGCAATAAACGCAAACAATGCATCGTTATTGTCGGGTGTGGTTGACCTGGTTTATGACGGAACAACCGCGTGGCACTTGGTCGGACGTTATGTTAATGTGTATGAACAAACAAGCAGTGGAACTCAAAGTGATGCAAATGATGTATCCAATTATTCTAGCACAAACACCAAGGGTCGTATTGTTTCCAATGTCGCGGTTGATAATGCAACACAAAAAGTAAAAGTTACGCTGGACAATGTAAAGATTCCAGTTGGTAGTGCAACAAGTGATAATAACTATGCCCAGATTTGGGTTGAAAATTAATCTGATTTATAGGAACAAGGAACGTGGAATGACAATAAATTTTGTGCAACAAAATTTGTTGTAAATAAACTAACAACATGCAACCAACCACCAACAACTTAAAACAGTGCCAATAATCCAATCCCCAAACCTGCACCAATAATTGCCAGTGCGACCAATTGCCAAAAATATTTCTTTACAATTTTATTTGCCAGACCTTGGAATCGCCACAGTAAAAATCCAATAATCGCAAAACGCGATGAACGAAATACAGCCGATACCCCCAGAAATATTAGTATTGGATACCCCAGAAATCCCGCACATATCGCCATCAGTTTGTATGGAATTGGTGTAATCGCGCTTAATATAATAATATATATTCCATTTTTTATAAACATATCGCGTACAATTTGGAATTTTTCCGGGGTTGCAAAATTTTCAATAATCCACATTCCAACCGAATCAAATAACCACAGTCCAATCATATATGCAATCGCGCCACCAACAATTGATCCCAGAATTGCCGCAATCGTTATTGGCACGGCACGGCGGCGTTCCGCGATAATTGCAGGTGTCATAAACACTTCGGGTGGGACAAATAAAAATATAGATTCACATATGGTCATTAAAAATACAACCCACGAATATGCAGGATGTTCGGCCTTGTTTAATACAGAATCTATGAATTTCATTGCGTATTTTCCCCCTTGAAAATTTTCTTGATTGTAATTGATTTTTTTGCATATTACAATAATGAAAAACGGAAAATTAAATGCAAAGAATAAAATCTGAATCTAATCGTGCGGCGCGTATCGCCGCCAAGGTACAAACAATAGTATCTGAAATACTGCGCGATAATTATGGCGAAGATGCCGCTTTGCGTGGTGTGTCGCTGGTTGGGTCAGATGCGCACGGCAGTGGACAATTTTTAAAACTGTTCTTTTATGCACGCGAAAATCGTGATGCAGCACAACGCAGACTGGATGAAATTACACGCACTGTACGATATGAATTGGCGGCGCGTATGAATCAAAAATATGTACCAGATATCCGATTCGTTTATGACGATACATTGGAAAGGGCAGAAAGAATAGATGTACTGTTGAATAAAATCGCAGAAAAATAAGTTGCCGAATCGGATATACTGGTTTATCATTGCCGCAGAAAGGCATGCAAAAAAACATACGAAATTTTTCTATTGTTGCACATATTGACCATGGCAAGTCAACTTTGTCTGACCGCTTGATTGAATATTGTGGCGGATTACAGAGCAGAGAGATGAAGTCCCAGGTCTTGGATTCAATGGATATTGAACGCGAACGCGGAATCACGATAAAGGCGCAAACGGTACGTCTGGATTATCGTGCAAAAAACGGCGAAGTGTATCAATTAAATTTGATGGATACGCCGGGACATGTGGATTTTTCATACGAAGTGTCGCGGTCGCTGGCGGCGTGCGAGGGCGCAATTATTCTGGTTGATGCAACCCAAGGGGTTCAGGCACAAACATTGGCAAATGCGTACTTGGCATTGGATAATGATTTGGAAATGTTGCCGGTATTAAATAAAATTGATTTGCCATCGTCTGATGTGGCATCTACGCGTGAACAAATTGCAGATGTTATCGGATTGGATGCAAACGATGCGCTGGCTGTGTCTGGTAAAACAGGTGCAGGTGTCCCAGAATTACTGGAAGAAATTGTTAATAAATTACCCGCCCCCCATGGAAATGAAAATGCGCCGACACGCGCACTGTTGGTGGATTCTTGGTATGATTCTTATCTGGGGGTTGTGATATTGGTGCGTGTTGTAGATGGTAAATTATCGCGCGGTCAAAAAATAAAATTCATTGCAACCGGTGCAGAATACACGGTTGATAAAATCGGATACTTTACACCCAAGATGGTAAATGTTGATACGTTGCATACGGGTGAAATTGGCTTTATTGTAACAGGTATGAAAACGATTCATGATTGTCGGGTTGGGGATACAATAACAGATTCACGTCATGCTGTTGATGCGTTGCCTGGGTTCAAGCCATCTGTGCCGGTGGTGTTTTCATCTTTCTTTCCGGTAGAGGCGGATGATTATCCAAACTTCCGCGAAAGTGCAGAAAAGTTAGCGTTAAATGATGCATCGTTTGTGTTCACCACAGAAAAATCATCTGCGCTGGGGTTTGGGTTGCGCTGTGGTTTCTTGGGGTTATTGCATATGGAAATTATCAGCGAAAGATTATCGCGTGAATTTAATCTGAATCTGATAAACACTGTCCCCAGTGTGCTGTATAAATTGTACTTGCGCGGGGGCGATTGTATAGATTTAGAAAACCCCGCAGATATGCCTGATGTTACCCGCATTGAACGCATAGAAGAACCGTGGGTACGCGCAACAATTATGATGCCTGATAAATATATGGGTGGAATAATGGGGCTGTGCAGTGAACGGCGCGGTGTCCAAGAAAATATTTCATATGTTGGGAACAGGGCGGTTTTGACCTATCGTTTGCCATTGGCAGAAATTGTGTTTGATTTTTATGACAGGGTAAAATCATTGTCATCGGGATACGCATCATTTGATTATTCTGTGTGCGGATATCAGGCATCTGATTTAGTTAAGGTATCTATATTGGTAAATGAAGAAAATGTTGAACCATTGTCTTTTATTTGTCATCGGGCATCGGCTGAAAAACGCGGTCGTCAAATTGTTGAAAAATTGAAAGACTTGATACCGCGCCACCAATTCAAGATACCATTACAGGCAGCAATCGGTGGCAAGATTATCGCCAGAGAGACAATCGCCGCATATCGCAAAGATGTAACCGCAAAATGTTATGGCGGGGATATTACGCGTAAACGGAAATTGTTGGAAAAACAAAAGGAGGGAAAGAAACGTATGCGAACCTTTGGAAATGTTGAAATTCCCCAGGCCGCATTTATTAACGCACTGAAAGTGTAAAAATATAAAAGGGTATAAAAAAATGAATAAATTTCAAGAATACAGAATGTTAAGCAAGAATGTAAGAATGGCGCGTCGCGACCTGCGGAACAAATTTATTGATATTGTCGGTAATAACCATCAATTACAAAATGATTGTTATAAAAAAGGGTGTGTGTCTTGGTCTGATTTATTTATATTTGGTGGAATAACAGCGTTTGAGACATGTCATTTTTTTCAAGAAAATGATTATTGCGCCAAAACAGATTGTCCAATGCATAAAAAGCAAACTGAATTAGTGGACGCATCAACAAAATATGATAATGCTTGTTCTGTGCGACGTGATTTTATTCGCGGATTGTTTCATCGTTCTAAATAAAAGAGGTGAAGATATGAGTGGCGGTTTTAATGCTTTTACACAGTATCGTCGGTGGCGCAAGGCATATAATGATGCAAAAAAAACAATATGAAAATGCATTAATGAATGTAACCGAAACCAAAAAGACATTTTTTGATTTGCCGGTTAATTGGGATGGCGCGCCCTGTGTTCGCTGTACCCAGGATTATTGTTTCTATGGCCAAGGTAATATTGTTTTACCAATTCCCAGAAGAACTAACAGTTTTTGTGAACACTATTCACCAGATATTCAGTGTAATGTTTCTGAATGTCCGCATCGTTACGATAATTGGAAACTGTTTATGGCAAAAGAAAGAGTAAACATGATGCGTATGTTGCGTGATTATGCACAAAGAGAGATGTTGTTTGGTAATAGGAATAAATAACCTAAAAAAAGGTGAAAATATGAACTTTATATCAAATTATAAATTATATAAAAAGTGTCGTAAACAGTGCAGACAATTAAGACAACAATTAAAATATGCAGAATCACTGATAACTTCGGAATATACAGTTTATGAATGGAATTGTGTAATGATTAAATATTACAATATTGCGGGTCCTGATAATTTTGATGTTGTTAATATTGAATCAAGTTATTGTGATAAATATTCTGATTACACACCATGCAATAAAACTGATTGTCCGTGTAATAAGAGCAATGCGGAATTTTTTAGGTTAAAAAAAGAATTAAATCAGGCGCGCATGATGCGTAATAAAGCGCGCAGACGTTTATTTGGATTAGAAAAATAATTAAAAAAGGGTTGTGTGATGTTTTTTGATAAAAAAATATCGCAATTGCGCAAAATGCGCCAGTTGCGACAAAAATATAAAGATGCCAAACAAAATTATAATTTTAAGTTACGGCAACTGATTGATGTTGCAGATAGGTGGTATCGTGATGAACACGATACTCATTTTGACAAAGGGTGTATTTTCAGTAATACACGTATTATACCTGATAGGGACGGTTTCCCAGATATGGTATTAGAAGTGGAAAGAATATCTTGTGAATATTTTAATTACGACTGTGCTTGTAAAAAACAAGACTGTAATTATTACGAAGATAATATAGTAGCAGTTAATGCAAAGCATAAATGTGAAAATATACATCAACAATTGCGTAACGCGCGCAGACGTTTCTGGGGTTTGGAAAAATAAAAAAACAAAAGAGGGCAGATAATGGCACATCAATTTTTCTTTAATCCATATATTCTTGATAATTTACCTGCACCATCTGCGGGGTTTGATGTTGTCCAAGATATATCTGAACCAAATTTGCGTATGTATATAACATCGCGCGGTGTAAAGACTTTCTTTGTTCGCAAACGCGTTCATGGTCGTGATAGGCGAATTATAATTGGTAAATATCCAGATATGGATATTGAATCTGCACGTGGCGCAGTGGTTAGTGTGTTAAATGCCGCGATGCAAAAGCCGATTGTGCGGCGAAAAAAATTATCCTTTCGTCAAATCTTGGATTTGTATTTGGAAAATCGCGTGCGCCGCAATGAAGATTCCAAAACAAAACTGGTACGCGCAATAAACAGACATTTCAGTTCGCTGTTTGATAAAAATATTTGCGATATAACCGTTGCAGATGTTAATGCGGTTATTGCAAATATATCGGGTCCTGCCATCGCAGAACGTATGCAAGAGTTAATTCAGAGTGTTTTTAAGTACGCTGAATCTGCGGGATACTTAAAAAATAATACAATTATTGATTTACCAAAGATTCCGCAAAATCGGCGTGTTCGTCCATTAAACCGATTCGGTATGCACAGATTAATTAGTGCAATAAATAATGTTGAATCTGATGTTTTGCGTGCGGCGTTTTTTATGCTGATATACGGTTTTGCACCAAAATCGCGCGTGTTTTCTATGCAGTGGGAAGATTTAGACTTTAATTTATATATGTGGGGCGATATGCCGTTATCAGATGCTGCGGTTGTTTTGTTGCAAGATTTACCCCAGAATAGCAGTTTTTGGGTATTCCCAGGACGCGGGGGGCGTTTGACCGACCCGCGAATTGCATGGATGCGTGTTGCAAAATCTGCGGGAATTCCGGATTTGACAATGGATGATGTATATAAATTTATGATGCGAAATTTGCGCTGGGCACCAGACAAAGAAGACTTGCGTGCAAATATGAACACACTGATAGAAGAAATCACATCAACCGATTCGTATATTTAATTTGTTATTCAGAATATGGATACGGGTTCGGATTAGATGTATCAAACGGATTAGGGAAACTGCCACCTGTATTTGTTTCCTGGGCAGCCATTACGACGTTAGCATTATTTTCTTTGCTGGAATTATTTGTTAATAACAAATGACATTTTCCGCCAACATTTGCCCAACCAATTGGGCATTTGTATTCGGTGTTTGTATCTTGGATTTCGCCACTGCCAGTCAGGTTTGCTTGCAATTCACCGTTATTATTGATTGTAACACTGTTGCCATCAACTTTGACATACAGCCCATTTGCATCTGCATTTATTGCACGTGTTTGATCATATTTCACGTACAGTTTATTGTCTGTTGGATTTGTTATCCCCAACGTATTTGTTTCATAACGCACATCAACCGGTCCATTATCGGTTACATCTGTCGCAACACCAGATGTATATTTTGTATCCCCATCGCCCTTGGCAACCAGTTCGCCATTGGAACCATAGTTCATTGTATTTGGGTCAATTGGAACATATAATTGATTTGAGTTGTTGACATTGATACCTTGGGTGTCGTCGTATTTTACATCAACCGGTCCATTATCGGTTACATCTGTTGCAACGCCAGACGTATATTTTGTGTCCCCATCACCACCACCACCGATTGCAACCAATTCACCATTAGAACCATAATCTATGGTAGTTCCGTCAACTTTCACAGACAATTTTTTTGTGCTGGTATCATAACCAACGCCTTTGGTATCATCATATTGTACATCAAATGTATCGGTGTTTGTCCCGGTTAAATTTAATGCAACACCGGCTTTGTACAATTTTGTTTCGCCAGGTGTTGGACCAACATATGTTAATTTGCCAGTACCGTCATAGTCAATTGTAGAGCCGTCAACCGCGACATACAATTCGTTTGTGCTGTTATCATGCCATAACGCACGGTCTTCATCGTGAACAACATTTATTTGCTGTTTGTCGCCACTGGCGGAAACACTTGTTGCGTGTCCATCTTCGTTTATTGTATTTGTATCTGTGAATGTTGGTATGTTTGCACTGATTACATTGCCATTAATTGATATATTATCGCCTGCTTGGTAATTACCCTTGATTTTATGCGTGGTATTATTAACAATAACAGTATCGTTTTCTGCGGTGTATTCAATTGCATCACCGTCGCTAGTTGGTAAATTCAGGTCATCAACATTAACAACCAACGCTTGGTTTTCCACTTTTAACCCAGTTCCTATGTTCAGCCCTTTGCGTTCAACATACCCAGGCTGGGTGCCATTTTGCGGAACCCCAGAAACACTGGTGATAAGTTTGGGGTTTGTTGAATCTTCGTTGCCAACACTGGGCCAATCGTTCTGAAAATCTACAAAATATTTATTTACCCATGCGCCAGATGCAACCGAATCGGGTACGGTTGCAGAACTAGCATCAAACGCACAAACATTTGCGATAACAAATATCGTTAATAGATAATAAAAATTGCGCGTTCGCATAATAATATAAACCTCTCGCTTTTATGGTATCCCACCTATCTGAACATTATATCACAAAAAATTCATATTTCCAAATGATAGTATGCATTTTGTTATGGTTTGTTATAATTTCTTGACACCCAACCCATAAAGTGATAGCTTTACGCATAATGATGCCCGAAAATGTTGGGCAATATAAGTTAACCTAAACAAAGGATGAAAAATGACTACTTTTGATAAAGTAAAACAAATCGTAGCGGATAAACTGGGCGTTGATGTGGCCAAAGTTACAGAAAGTGCGGCATTCGTAAACGACCTGGGCGCGGATTCTTTGGATGTTGTTGAATTCGTTATGGAAGTGGAAAAAGAATTTGACATCACAATCCCAGATGAAGAAGCTGCGAAATTGGCAACTGTGGGTGATGCCGTCAAATACATTGATGCACACAAAAAATAATCAGTTGTATTGTCTTTTGATTCTAATGTGAATACAAAATTACACCGAAATGCAAATTTGTGTTTCGGTGCTTTTTTTCTGTACCTGGGGGAAAAAACAAGGTATTATACGGTAACAAAACTGAAAAAGGATTGATGATGAAAAGAGTTGTTATTACAGGAATGGGTATCGTATCGCCGGTTGGTACAGGCATTGAATATGCATGGAAAAATATTGTTAATGGTAAATCTGGGGTGCGTACAATTGATACATTTGATGCGTCTGAATTGGCAACCCATATTGCCGGATTGCCGGTGGTTGGCACAGAACCTGGGCAATATAACCCTGATACGGTTTTAGAACCACGCGAACAGCGTAAAATGGATAAATCTATTATTTATGGTTTGGTTGCCGCAGACCAGGCGATTAAAGATGCGGGTCTGGATTCGTGTGAATGCGATAAAACGCGAATCGGTGTGTCGGTTGGCGCGGGTATTGGCGGATTGAATACTATTTATGAAAATTGTATGGAAATGGCAAATGGTGGCCCACGCAGAATCAGCCCATTTTTTATCCCCAAGGCGATTATAAATATGACTGCGGGACATATTTCAATTAAATATGGGTTCCAGGGACCAAATGTTTCATTGGTTACGGCATGTGCAACAGGCGCGCATTCTATTGGCGAAGCGGTCCGTTTAATTCAGCATGGCGATGCCGATGTTATGGTATGTGGTGGCACCGAAGGGGCGGTTGGCAAAATCGGTGTTGCAGGATTTAATGCGATGAAGGCATTAAGTACGCGCAACGATGAACCGACGCGTGCATCACGTCCATGGGATAAAGACAGGGATGGTTTCATTATGTCCGAAGGGGCTGGAATCTTGGTCCTGGAAGATTATGAACACGCCCGCGCCCGTGGTGCAAAAATTTATGCCGAGGTTGCAGGTTACGGTATGTCGGGTGATGCGTATCATATAACAGCGCCGGCACCTGATGGATCGGGTGGTCGTCGCGCCATGCAAAACGCATTAAAAGATGCGGGTTTAACGCCGGGCGATGTTGATTATATTAATGCGCATGGTACATCAACTGGATTGGGCGATGTTGGCGAATTGATGGCGGTACGCGAACTGTTTGCGGGTACAAATGCATGTATGTCATCAACCAAATCAATGACAGGACACTTGTTGGGGGCCGCCGGCGCGGTAGAGGCGATATTTTGTGCCTTGGCGATTCGTGATGGTGTTGTTCCGCCAACAATTAATTTGGAAAACCCAATTGACGAAGTTGGCGATTTTGACCTGGTGCCGAATGTTGCAAAAAAACGCAAAGTTGATGTCGCAGTCAGTAATTCGTTTGGGTTCGGTGGCACAAATGCATCACTGGTGTTAAAGAAAATATAAAAAATCGGCAAATGCCGATTTTTTATTTTTCTTCTTCTTTGCCGATACCCATTGTATTTTTTATCGGTGTGATAAGTGTTTTTTTCGCACTGTCCAGACGGCGAATTAATGCGCGGCGGATTTTCCCAGATATTGTCATGGGCAAACTGTCCACAAATTCAATAATGCGTGGACATTTATAACTGGCGGTACGTGTACGCACATGATCTTGTAATTGCCGCACCAAAACATCTGTCGGTTGGAAATATTGATTTAATACAACCGTTGCCTTGACCGCCATACCGCGTGCAGGGTCAGATATTCCTGTTACGGCAACTTCGCGTACGGCGGGATGTTCCAACAGAACACTTTCCACCTCAAACGGGGAAACGCGATATCCTGATGTTTTTATTAAGTCATCGTTACGACCAACAAACCAGAAATAACCATCTGCATCGCGATACGCAACATCGCCTGTGTGATAGAAACCATCGCGATAAACAGCCGCAGTTTGTTTTTCGCCGTTATGATAGCCTTGGAACAAACCAATTGGTTTTCCGTTTTCAATGTTTACACAAACTTCACCCACAGAACCAGTCGGCACAGGGCGACCCTTTTCATCCAGTAATTGTACATCCCATCCACATGCCGGCATACCCATTGAACCAGGCTTTGGTTCAATCCATTCGTTGTTAAATAACATTACGCAAGTTTCTGTTTGACCAAACCCTTCGCGCAGTTTAATGCCTGTTGCGTCTAAAAATCTTTCATATACCTCGGGATTTAATGCCTCGCCTGCGATATCTGCTTTTTTCAATGCGGACAAATCGTATTTGCTTAAATCGGCATGCAGAATCATTTTATACGCGGTTGGTGGCGCGCAAAATGATGTTACATGATTTTCTGAAATTGCATGTAATAAATCGTGCGCGGTAAACAGACGTGAAAAGTCAAACACAAATACAGTTGCGCCCGCCAACCATTGACCATACATTTTACCCCATGAACATTTCGCCCATCCTGATTCAGACAAAGTGAAATGAATATCGCCATCTGTCAGACGTTGCCAAAATACCGCCGTATTTATGTGTCCCAATGGATATATATAATTATGTGCAACCATCTTGGGTAAATTAGTTGTCCCAGATGTAAAATAAATAACCATTGTATCCGTGTTTTCATTTGGTATGCGCGTAATTTCAGACGGATGCGTTTTTATCGCATTATCAATTTCATCGCAAGTTATGACTTGGATTTGCGAATCGCCCACAGCGGTATTGATTTCATTTATAACCGCGCCATCGTCAAACGCGATAATTGTATGCACATCAGCCGTATCAATACGATATTTAATATCTTCGGCCTTTAATTGATTGGTTGATGGAATTGGAATAATGCCAACCTTGTGCATGGCCATCATAATAATCCAATATTCCCATCTGCGGCGCAAGAATAACAACACAGTGTCCCCACGGCGTAATCCGCGTGATGTTAAAAAGTTCGCAACCGAACCAGACATACGCGACAAGTCTGAAAAAGTAAATTCGTGTCGTTCGCCATCATCATTGCACCAAATAATTGCGACTTTGTCGGGGGTTTCACGCGCAATTACATCCACAACATCATATGCAAAATTAAAATTGTCCGGCACAATCGGATGTGCGTTTTGCAAGTAATCTGCATAAGAATCAAAATGTGGTTTACTTAAAAATCTGGATGCAAACATAAAAAAACCTTTGTTTATTTTTTCTGTGCCATAACTAAAATTAAATGGTCGGAGTGGCGGGGTTCGAACCCACGACCTCTACGTCCCGAACGTAGCACTCTACCAGGCTGAGCTACACTCCGATATTTCCGCGTAATGTTAACATACCGATTTTATTTTACAATATATTTTTTAATTGTTTCTGTTTTTCGTCTTTGCAATTGTTTTTTTATATGCAATAATTTTTCGCATGGCAAAAAAGTTCAGACGATCTTTTATAAAATATGTTATGGCACCGTTGGGGCTGGGGATGCTGTTGGTGGCATATATATTTGATGTGTATTCGCCGATTCGCGAAAACAAGACTTTTTTCATAAACAAGGGCGACAGTGTCGCAACAGTTGCGGCGCGACTGGAATCAGAAAAATTAATTCTATCACGACATATTTTCAAGTTGGCTGTACGCGCCCAAGGTGGCAGTATAAAACGTGGTGAATATGATATTCAACCCAGTACCAGTATGTGGCGTATGGCGCGTATGATGGCGCATGGACGAATCGCAACAACTAATGTATTTATTCCCGAAGGATTGACAATTCAACAAGTGCGCGCATTATTGATGAAACATTCTGAATTAACAGGCGATGTTGATTGTGCTGTTGGCAATTTTTCCGAAGTATGCGATTTGCACGATGGCGATATTTTCCCAGATACATACAGTGTTGCGCGTGGTACAACACGATTGGCGGTGCTGGGGTTGGCACACAAAAAGATGAAAGGGATTCGCGATTCGTGGGCAAACAAAGGTAATGTTGCGCCATATCCATTGACGACATGGAACGATGTTATAACATTGGCATCAATTGTACAAAAAGAAACACCGCGTACATCTGAAATGCCAATTGTTGCCAGTGTGTACTTGAATCGGTTGCGCAGTAATATGCGCTTGCAGGCAGATCCAACAGTTGTGTACGCATTAACCGATGGTTTGGGGGATATGCAGGGCGAACCGTTATTACGCGGGCATCTGAAAACGGACAGTCCGTATAATACATATACTAACAAAGGATTACCCCCGGGGCCGATTTGTAATGTTGGTAATGCGGCGATACGGGCTGTATTGCGACCGGCGGATACAAAATATTTATTTTTTGTGGCTGATGGTATGGGCGGTCATCGTTTTTCCAGAACCTATGAAGAACACCAGGCGCATCATGCAACCTGGCGCGAGATAAAAAAAAGTAAAAATGGCGAATGAAAATTTCGTCATTTATTATTTTTTATAATAATTATTTGTGTGCGAATTGTTAATTAACAAAATTTGGAAATGGCGATATTGCGTGCAGTTACAGGCGTTAAGAATAAAATCCGAATCGGCATTAATTAAAACAGGTCGCATTATACCATATATAAAAATTTTTTGCAAAAATCTTTTCTCTTGCGACAGGAATTCAGTCATAGTAAAATGAAAGTAACTAGATATAATACTCTAGTTCCATTAACAAAAAGGAAGGAAAAAACCATGAAAAAAATTGCTTTAACATCTTTGATGGCTGTGTTTGCTGTTTCTGCTGCGAATGCTGCAACAAATTATTTTGTTGGTGGCAGTGCTGCCATTGCAACAGATAAAGAACATACATCTGTTTTAAGTGTTGCGCCAGAATTTGGTTGGAAATATAATGCAAATTGGGATTTTGGTGTGGCTGCAAATCTTGGTTGGGATCACAAATTGATGAACACAAAATTTGGTGTTGACGGTGATGCGTATGGTTATGGCGCGGGCGTATTTGCACGTTACAAAGTTGCGCAATTTGGCGATGTTAAATTGTTATTAAAGGGTGGCGCAGATATTGATTTTGTAACATATTCACCAGAACACGGTGATTCAGAAACCACAACATCAATCGATGCAGGTATCATACCTATGGTAACATATGATATCTCTGAATCAGTTACATTGTATGCAAATCTGAACTTCTTGGGCGTATACGCAGGATATCAGTTCAAGAACGATCATATTGGTATTGATGAAGGCTGGCGTATTGGTGCTGGGGTTAATGCTGACAACGTTGCGAATTCCAGCAACTTCCAAGTTGGCTTTACTTATAATTTCTAATTTTAAGTACCAATTTTATCATTATAAAACACCGCCCAATGGGGTGGTGTTTTTTGCTTGAAAAATTGTTGCATACATAGTAAACTTTCTGTCAACTAGAAGGTAATCTAGTGTAAAAGCTGAAAGGGTATACAATGAAAAAAATAGCTTTAACTTCATTGCTGGCGGTTGCTGCTGTATCTGGTGCGAACGCTGCAAACTTTAACATCGGTAATCCAATGTATCGTCCAGACAAAGGTGCGTTCTATAACGAACTGGCATTTGCGATGGATACAGATTGGGAAAATTATGAATTGTCTGATGAATTCGGTTATGGATTCTATGATTGGTGGACTGTTTCCGTCAAGACAGCAGGTTCATACGATTCGTCTGATATGCCACGTTACAACACAAAATATAACTGGGATTATGTTCAATTGGGCTTGAACTATCGCTGGTTTGATTATGGTAACGAATGGAAGGGCGATATCTATGGTACAGTTGCCCAGAACTATGATGCACGTGATGATTTGACAGTTACATATTATGACTGGATGGTTGGCACACGTTATGGTTATGTTGTTGATGGTTGGTCATTGAACGCCGTTGCCGAAGCATACAACTATTCTTTTGATAAAGAAGCATGGGGTATGGCTGTTGGTATGGAAGGGCAAGTATGGTTGGGCAATCACCTGAATGTTATCGGTGGTGTTCGTCATGCGTTCAACCTGAACAACAAATATTATAATGCAGAAAACACGGAACCTTTGGATGTTATGTTTGGTATCAACTATAACTTCTGCAAGAATTCATATTTTGGCGTATATGCGACCAAGAATGTTCTGAAAGGTTTCAATGTTGAACCAATGGGCATGGGTGCCAAATTTGGTATTCAATTCTAAAAAATGCCCCATCGGGGCATTTTTTATTTCTGATTTATCAGTACCAATACAAAACAAATCATAAATCAGAATTCGTAAATCAAAAATCCCCAGGTTTTCCTTGACAATTTGCACAATGGCGGTTATAGTATGTTCGCTTTCCGTGTAAACAAGGAAAGTAAAAAAATACAAAAATCTGCAACTTATGACAGGTTTATAATTGTGGGCATGCCCACAAAATAAAACTGATGGGCGGGTTTTGTGCAGACTAAAAAAGACAAAAAACAAAGAGATAATGAATGCCAACAGTAAATCAACTGATTCGGAAACCGCGTAGAAAGGTTGCTGTGAAATCTACGGCACCGGATATGATGGAAAATCCACAGAAACGTGGCGTTTGCACGCGTGTGTACACGACAACACCAAAAAAACCAAATTCGGCACAACGCAAGGTTGCACGTGTTAAATTGGCAAATGGTCGTGAAGTTACTGCGTACATCCCAGGCGAAGGGCATAATTTACAAGAACACAGTGTTGTTATGATTCGTGGTGGTCGTGTAAAGGACTTGCCGGGTGTGAAATATCACATTATTCGTGGTGTCTTGGATACCAAGGGTGTAGAAAGCAGAAAGCAAGGTCGTTCACTGTACGGTGCAAAAACGAAAAAATAATTAACCTAAAGTAATCTTGTCCGATGGGGCAGGGTGAATCTAACAGATATAGGAAATAAAAATGTCAAGACGTAAAGCGGCTGCAAAGCGCGAAATTTTACCAGATTCCAAGTATAATAATCTGGTCGTTGCAAAATGTATTAATGTTGTAATGTGGGACGGCAAAAAAGAAGTTGCTGAAAACATTGTTTATGGTGCATTGAATAAATTAAAGAAAATCGCAAAAGACGGCGATGAATTGGCTGCATTTTTAGAAGCAGTTGATGCATTAAAACCATCAGTAGAAGTCAAGGGTCGTCGTGTTGGTGGTGCAACATACCAGGTCCCGGTTGAGGTGCGTCCTGCGCGTCAGCAAACATTGGCTTTGCGTTGGTTGATTGGTTATGCACGTAAACGTGGCGAACGCAGCATGGAAGACAGACTGTTCGGCGAATTGCGTGATGCATTGAATGGCACAGGTGGTGCATTCAAGAAAAAGATTGATACACATAAAATGGCAGATGCGAACAAGGCGTTTGCACACTTCCGTTGGTAATATAAAAAAAGAAAAAGGAAAGATAAATGTCTGTCGGAAAAACAGCCCCTTTGCATATGTATCGCAATATTGGTATTATGGCCCATATTGACGCAGGTAAAACAACAACATCTGAACGTATTTTGTTCTATACCGGTAAAACATACAAAATCGGTGAAGTGCACGATGGTGCCGCAACTATGGACTGGATGGCCCAGGAACAAGAACGCGGTATTACAATTACATCTGCGGCAACAACATGCTTTTGGCGCGATCATCGTATTAACTTGATTGACACCCCGGGACACGTGGACTTTACGATGGAAGTAGAACGTTCTTTGCGTGTTTTGGACGGTGCGGTTGCAGTGTTTGAGTCTGTATCTGGTGTTCAACCACAGACAGAAACAGTGTGGCGCCAGGCAGATAGATACAATGTTCCACGTATTTGTTTTATTAACAAAATGGATCGTATTGGGGGTAATTTTTTCCGCTGTGTTGATATGATTCGTGAACGTTTGGGTGCAAATCCGTT